>NZ_JAFRFW010000845.1:0-1817 GCF_017434145.1 Saccharopolyspora sp.
CGCGCGTCACCGCCGTCAATAATTGGCTGAACGGAATGGGCGTCCCGGTTTTGCAGGGCGCCTTGTTCAATTCGGCCTATGTTCAGGCCCGATCTCCGGGCACGAGGCCGGACCGTCGCTGATCACCGATACCGGCGGGTTCTTCCCCGCCGGTGTGCTGCCGGTGGTGCTGATCATGCAGGGCGTGGTGTTCGCCTACGCCTCCGTCGAGCTGGTCGGCGTCGCGGCGGGGGAGACCGAGAACCCCGAGAAGATCATGCCGAAGGCGATCAACTCGATCATGTGGCGGATCGGGATCTTCTACGTCGGCTCGGTGCTGCTGCTGTCGATGCTGCTGCCCTGGACGTCCTACAAGGACGGTGAGAGCCCGTTCGTCACGGTGCTGTCCAGCCTCGGCGTGCCCGGTGCCAGCGACGTGATGAACCTGGTGGTGCTCACCGCGGCGATGTCCAGCCTCAACTCGGGGCTGTACTCCACCGGCCGCACGCTGCGGTCGATGTCGCTGGCGGGGTCGGCGCCGAAGTTCACCGGGCGGATGAACCGCAACCAGGTGCCCTACGGCGGCATCCTGCTCACCTCGGCGGTCTGCGTGGTCGGCGTCGGGCTCAACGCCGTGGTGCCGGAGGAAGCCTTCGAGATCGTGCTGAACTTCGCCTCCATCGGCATCCTCGGCACCTGGGCGATGATCGTGCTCAGCCACCTGTTGTTCGTGCGCAAGGCCGATCGGGGCGAGGTGCGGCGGCCGCACTACCGGCTGCCGCTCTCGCCGTACGTGCAGATCGCGACGCTGGCGTTCTTCGCCGCGATCGTCGTGCTGATGGCCTTCGACGACATCGGCCGGATCACCGTGCTCGCGCTGCCGGTGCTGCTGGTCGCATTCGTCGTCGGGTGGTTCTGCGTGCGCGGGCGCATCGACACGTCCGCCATGGACAACGAGTGATCCACCGATTGGGTTAAGGTCGCGGTGCTTCGCGGACACCGGAGGACCGATGACTGACGCACCACCGCTGCTGGCCGGGCGGTACCGGCTGGGCCGACGGCTCGGCCGCGGCGGCAGGTCCGAGGTCTACCGGGCGCTGGACACCGAGCTGGAACGCCCGGTCGCGGTGAAGGTGTTCCGGCCCAACGCCGACGAGTCGGCCCGGCAGCGGTTCGCCGACGAAGCGCGGCTGCTGGCCCGGCTCGACCATCCCGGCCTGGTCACCGTGCACGACGCGGGGTCCGAGGACGAAGAGCCGTACCTGGTCATGCAGCTCGTCGACGGGCGTCCGCTGACGGAACTGCTGCAGTCCGGTGCGCTGGCGCCGGACCAGATCGCCGAGCTGGGCCGCAGGCTCGCGTGGGTGCTGGATTACGTGCACCGCAACGGGATCGTGCACCGGGACGTGAAACCGGCGAACGTGCTGATCACCGCTGACGAGCAGGTGTTCCTGGCGGACTTCGGCATCTCCCGGCTCGCCGACGCGGTCGGGCGGATGACCGACACCGGGATCGTCATGGGCTCCGCGCACTACATGGCGCCGGAGCAGGTGCGCGACGAGGAAGTGGGCTATTCGGCCGACATCTACGCGCTCGCGCTCGTGCTGCTGGAATGCGTCAGCGGGGAGCCGGAGTACGAAGGCACCAAGGCCGAAGCCGCGGTCGCGCGGCTGACCCGGCCGCCGCGCATTCCCGACCATCTGCCGGAACCGCTGGCCGGGACGCTGCGGGCGATGACGGCCGACGACCCGGACGCGCGGCCCTCCGCCGCCCAGTGCGTGCGGCTGCTGTCCGGGGAGGCCGTGCCTGCGCCACCGGCTGCGGAGGCCGAGGCGCAG
>NZ_JAFRFW010000846.1:0-8037 GCF_017434145.1 Saccharopolyspora sp.
CCGGACCGGCGCGGCGATCTGCAGGCCGTTCCGGAGGACGCGCGGGTTCCCGCGCCCTGAGCCGTGCGCGCGCCGCGGGTCAGGGCGCGGACGGTTCCAGCAACGGCACCAGGAACCGGCGGGCGACGGCGCGGACCTGCTCGTCGTCGTCGATGTCGACGAGCTCGCTGGGAATGACCAGGAACGACGCCGAGACGCGGACCATCATCTCGGCGACGAGGTCCACGTCGACCGCCGCGGCGACGTGGCCGGTGGCCTGTTCGTGCCGGAGCTGGCCTGCCAGGAATCGCCGCACGGTGGCCAAGGTCCGGCCGCCGTCGTTGATCATCGAGGGCACCAGCAGGTCCGGCTCGGCCTCCATCAGGCCGCCGATCAGCGGATTGCCGCGGATGGCGCGCAGCGCGCTGGCGAATCCGAGCTCGACCCGGTCGGCGGCGGTCGCGGCCTGCGCGATGTCGGTGCGGAACCGGTCGAAGTACCAGCGGAACTCGCGGCGCACCACGTGCTCGACCAGCGCGTCCTTGGTGGTGAACCGGCGGTAGACGGTGATCCTGGAGACCCCGGCGCGGCGCGCCACGTCCTCCATCGTGGATCGGCGGATGCCCATTCGGCAGAACTGCTCGTACGCGGCGTCGAGCAGGCGCGCAGTGGTCTCGTCGGTGTCCTCGACGGGGTCGTCGGCCTCGGCGAACGCGCGTTCCAGCAGCGAGTCCGAGTCCTGCGGCGTCATGCAGCCGGACGGTACAGGTTCCACGGTGTCCTTCCTCGGCGCCCGGGAAGGACCCGGTGCCCATGGCTGGTGCCGGAAAGCCCGCGGCCGTTCCGGTCGGGTTTCTCGCTACCGGCGGCCCTGGCCGCACGGCGCACGCGGTTCGCGTGGCCTGGAGCCGGTGCAGTGCGAATGCTCTTTCTGGCCCCGCTGCTGTTCGCCGCATCGCAGTTACGGGCGATCTGTCGATTTCCGGTGCGGACGGAATTCTAAACGGGATCGGCTTCGGGGGCTGGTGTTCGGGATCGTCTTGTGCTTCCCTATGATACGCCGATCTGGTTCGTGTATCACCGTATCAACCAGCTGTTCCCGGGCTCAAGGATCAGGACATGAATGAATTCAGCAGACGCAAGGTGTTGGCTTCCGGCGGAGCCCTGGGCGCGTTGGGCGCGCTGGGCATGGCATCGCCCGCGATGGCGTGGACGTGGTCGCCGAGCGGTTCGATCGCGGGCACCGGGGCGGGCGCCGACCCGAGCTGGGTCTGGGACCAGGAGGCCGACCCGCTGCTCGCGTCGCTGCTCGATCGGGACGACGTGCCCGAGGTCAACCGCCTGTTGTGGGACTGGACGCGCAACGACCAGGAGCTGCCGCGCGAGCTCCCGCAGGACCTGCGGGCGTTCATGGAACGGGCGCGCCAGCTGCCGCCATGGGCGGACCAGCGGAAGCTGGAGCTCGCGGCGGAGTTCAACAAGTCCAGGGGGATCTACCTCAACCTGCTCAACGGGGTCGGCGGCGGCATGTTGAGCACCGCCATCCCGAAGGAAGCCCGCGCGGTCTACTACTCCAAGGGCGGCGCGGACATGGAGGACCGCGTCGCCAAGACGAGCATCCTGGGATTCGCCGTCGGCGACCCGAACGCCTACCGGCCCGACGGGTCCGTCGTGGTGGAAGCGGTCAAGACCCGGCTGGTGCACGCGGCCGTGCGGCACCTGCTGCAGCAGTCCCCCGGCTGGAAGCAGACCAGCGGCGGCCAGCGGATCCCGATCAGCCAGGAGGACATGCTCGTCACCTGGCACACGCTGCCGACCTTCGCGATGCGCCGGATGCTCGACTGGGGCGTGCCGATCACCCGGGCCGAGTCCGACGCGTACCTGCACGTCTGGCAGGTGACCGCCTATCTGCTCGGCATCCGCGAGGAGTACATCCCCGCCACCTGGAACGCCGCCTACGCCCAGTCCGACCAGGTCCTCGGCCGGAAGATGGGTACGACGCCGGAAGGCGTCGAGCTGACCGACGTCCTGCTGGGCCAGCTCGCCGAGCAGACCAGCCCGCCGCTCGGGGTCACCCGGCCGCTGTGCAACGCCCTGGCCAGGTACCTGGTGGGCGATCAGGTCGCCGATTGGGACGCGATCCCGCGGGAGCCGGTCTGGGAACCGCTGATCAGCGAGGCGTGGCCGCTGCTGGTGAAGTTCCGGGAGAACCTCGTTCCGCTGCCCGCGGTGCCCGAAGTCGCCTGGACCATCGACGAAGCCGCGCGCCAGTACATCCTCTTCTACCTCACCAAGGGCAAGGAAACGAAGATCGATATCCCCACGATCAACCGTCCCAGGTGAGCACGTAGGTCCGTTCGAGCGCTCCGCAGCGGGCCCTTCCGGCGATTCGCCGGACCTTTTCGCCCGCACGACGCCGTGCGCACTGGTCATTCCGCTGGTTCTCGCGCGATGAGGACCTTCGATTTCCGCAAATTTCGCAATCCGTGGAACTCAAGGAGGAGTTCAGGAAATGAGCGAACTCAGCAGGCGCAAATTATTGGCTTCCGGTGGTGCCTTGGGCGCGCTCGGCGCACTGGGCATGGCCAGCCCCGCGGCGGCGTGGACGTGGTCGCCGAGCGGTTCGGTCGTGGGCACCGGCACCGGTGCCGACCCGAGGTGGGTCTGGGACGAGGTGGCCGACCCGCTGGTCGGCTCGCTGCTCGACCGCGGTGCAGTGCCCAGGGTCAACGAGCTGCTGGCGCAGTGGACCAAGAACGGCCAGGAGCTGCCGAAGGGGCTTCCCGCCGAGCTGCGCGACTTCATCGAGAACGCCCGGCAGCGCCCGGAGTGGGTCGACGACCGCAAGCTCGACCTCGCGTACCAGTTCAACGAGAAGCGCGGGCTCTACCTCGGCGTCCTGTACGGGATGGCCAGCGGCATGATGAGCACGGTCATCCCGAAGGAGGCGCGGGCGGTCTACCACTCCTACGGCGGGGCCAACATGAAGGACCGCATCACCAAGACCGCCAAGCTCGGATACGACATCGGCACCCCGAACGCCTACGCCGACGACGGCGAGATGATCGTCACCTGCGTCAAGACCCGGCTCACCCACGCCGGCGTGCGCAACCTGCTGCCGAAGTCGCCGCACTGGAGCCAGGTCGCGCCCGAGGACATCCCGATCAGCCAAGCGGACATGATGGTCACCTGGCACAGCCTGGCCACGACGGTCAACCGGAAGATGGTCGAGTGGCAGGTGCCGATCCCGGTCGAGGAGTCCGAGGCGTACCTGCACTCGTGGCAGATGTGCGCGCACATGCTCGGCATCGACGACGAGTACATCCCGGCTTCCTGGGACGAGGCGAACTCGCAGGCCGATCAGGTGCTCACGCCGGTGCTGGCGCCGACGGCCGAAGGTGTCAACCTGGCCGACATCCTGATGGACTTCGGCAAGGAGATCGACGGCACCATCCTGAGCAGGCCGGTCATCGGCGCGCTGACCCGGTTCATGCTCGGCGATCAGGTCGCCGAGTGGCTGATGATCCCGCCGGAGCCGGTCTGGGACCCGTTGCTGAAAACGTTCTGGGGCCCGTTCATCGCCGTCCGCGAAGGCCTGCTCGACGTCTTCCCCGGCACCGACCAGGTCTACTGGGCGTTCGACGAGATCATCCGGCAGGCGGTCCTGCTGTTCCTGTCCAAAGGGGACTACCCGATCAGCATCTCGATCCCCACCGGAAACCGGCCTTCCTGAGTCCACAACGGACGACTCGCGCGATCGCAGGTCGCAGCGGGAGGAGAGCGGAACCGACAGCGGCGAGATCGATGCCGATGGACCGCAACCCGGCATCGATCGTCGTCGCGGTGCGACGCCTGCGAGCTGCCTCGCCGGCGAAGGGAGTCCCCGATGAGCAACGATCTTCCGCCCGAGCCGGAGCCCGGCGGGCACGTCGTCGGCAGGCGGCGGTTCCTCGGATACCTGCTGGCGGCGCCGACGCTGGTCGCGGCCGCCGAACTCGGCGGCGCGGGCACCGCCGACGCGCAGCTGCCGTCACCGGCGCTCGCGGAGATCTTCGACGCGAACGACCTGATGACCGTGGCGGCGGCGCCGACCTCGCACCTGATCACGGTCGAGGTCGGCGAGGACGGCACGGTCTCGTTCGCGCTGCCGCGGGCGGAAGTCGGCCAGGGCATCACCACTTCGACGAGCATGCTGATCGCCGAAGAGCTGCGCGTGCCGGTCGAGCGGGTTCGCGACACGCTCGCCGATGCGCGCCCTGAGCTGGTGTTCAACCAGCTCACCGGCGGTTCCAACACGACAATCGCGACCTACCGGCCGATCCGGGTCGCCGCCGCGCTGGCCCGCGAGCGGCTGCTGGCGGTCGCGGCGGCCGAATTCGGTGCCGCAGCGCAAGATCTGACGTTGCGCGACGGAATGATCACGGCCGCCTCGGGCGCCGCCGCGGACATCGGCGCCTTCGCGGAAAAGGCCGCGAGCACCCGGGACCGGCAGGTCGCGGTCGAACTCGGCCCGCGCGAGCAGCACACCGTCATCGGCACCCCGCACAACCGCGTCGACGGGCTCGCGGCTGTGACCGGGCGCAAGAAGTTCGCCATGGACCTCGACGTCCCGGGGGCCATGCCCGCGATGGTCTGCCGGCCGCCCACGATCAACGGGTCGGTCGCGGCCGCGTCCAACCTGGCCGAAGTCCGCACCATGCCCGGAGTGACCGATGTCGCGGTCATCTCCACCGGAGTCGCGGTGCGGGCGGAGACCTTCGGGCAGTGCATCGACGCCGTGCGCGCGCTCGAAGTGGCCTGGAAACCCGGTACCGCGGAAGGGAAATCCGACGACAGCGTGCTGGCGGAGCTGCGAGCCGCCGAGGCACCGCTCGGCCCACCACCGCTGGCGTCCACAGTGGAGGCGGAATTCACGTTCCAGTTCCGCAGCAACAGCGCGCTGGAACCGAATTGCGCGGTCGCCGACGTGCGCCGGGACCGGGCCGATATCTGGTCCTGCCTGAAATCCCCGATCGTGGCCCAGCAGACCATCGCCGCCGACCTCGGCATGCCCGTCGGCGCGGTGCGGGTGCACGTCACCGAGGGCGGCGGTTCCTTCGGGCGCAAGCTGTTCTTCGACGCCGCGCGGGAGGCCGCCGAGATCTCCCGGGCGGTGGGCAAACCGGTCAAGCTGATGTGGCACCGCGCCGACGACTCCCGGCAGGGCCGCACGCACCCGATGGCGATCTCGCGGGTGCGCCTGGCCCACTCCGGGCGCAGCGTGCTCGGGTACGAGCAGCGGCACACCAGCGTTTCGACCGACTGGAGTCACGGGCTGGGCGAGATCATCACCGCGATGGTGGGCAAGCTCCCGGTCGGAGACATCGGCTTTTCCGAAACGATGTTCCAGCTCAGCGTCTCACTGCCCTACGAGTTCGGGTCGAGCAGCCAGTTGCTGTGCGAGACCGACAAGGGCTTCAACACCGGCAGCATGCGCAACGTCTACTCACCGGACGTCACCTGCGCCCGCGAGCTCGTCGTCGACCGGCTCGCGGCGAAACTGGGCGAAGATCCTTACCGGTTCCGGCACGACTTCGTCCAGGACGACCGTTCCCGCGCGGTGCTGGCCAAGGCCGCCGAACTCGGGGACTGGGGTCGGCCGATGCCCGCAGGGACCGCGCAGGGGATCGCCTTCCACGCCGAGTACCGCGGGGTCACCGCGGCGCTGGTGGAGATCGATTGCCGTCCCGGCACCGTCGACCGGCCGATCCGCGACGGCGTGGCCGGACCGCGCGTCACCCGGGTCGTCTTCGCCGTCGACGCGGGCCTGGTGATCAATCCGCGCGGGCTCGAGGCGCAGATGATGGGCGGCATCATGGACGGCATCGCGCTGGCGCTGACTTCCAGCCTGCACCTGCGCGATGGCCACTTCCTCGAAGCCAGCTGGGACAACTACTTCTACACCCGGCAGTGGAACGTGCCGTTCGACCTGCACGTCGAGATCATGCCGGACACCACCGGAGAACCGGGCGGGGCGGGCGAACTCGGCGTGGCAGCGGCGATGTCCGCGGTCGCCTGCGCCTACGGCCGCGCCACCGGCACGCAGCCCACCCGCTTCCCGATCAACCACGACACGCTTTTGTTCACCCCCAAACCCGCGGTGCCGCCCGTTCCCGAGTCGCCGACGGACGGGCTGGAGCACGCACGCTGAGGAGCGTCCTTGCCTGAACACACTTTTCGCCTCAACGGCGAGCAGGTCACCGTCACCACCGCAGATGACGTGCGGTTGCTCTGGGTGCTGCGCGATCTGCTCGGCGTGCACGGGCCGAAGTACGGCTGCGGCATCAACGTCTGCAAGGCGTGCACGAGCCACGTCAACGGCAAGGCCGTGAACCCCTGCGCGATCCCCGTCGGCGAGCTCTCGCCCACCGACGAGGTCACCACCATCGAAGGACTTCCGGCCACAGTGGACGCCGAGTTGCACCCGATGCAGGAAGCCTGGCTGGAGCAGGACGTCGTGCAGTGCGGCTACTGCCAGCCCGGCCAGATCATGGCCGCCGTGGCCCTGGTGCGCCGGGTCGCCGCGGAGGGCCGTGAGATCACCGACTCGGACATCGACGGCATCCGCAACATCTGCCGCTGCGGCACCTACTTCCGGATCCGGCAGGCGATCAGAGCGGGTGCCAGCGAGATGTGAACGCATGTCTTGGAACCGAGCTCGGGGTTTTCCAAGCGGCGCAAGCCGCTTCCGGCGGCTACGCAACCCGCACCGCCGCGGGTGCTCATCGGCGATTCTTGGTGCGGCCCGTCGGGGCGGCGGTCGTGGGGTCGTCCGGCCACGGGTGCTTCGGGTAGCGGCCGCGCAACTCGGCGCGGACCTGCGGGTAGCCGTTGGCCCAGAACGATTCGAGGTCGGAGGTGACCGCGGCGGGCCGCCCGGCCGGGGAAAGCAGCTGCAGCACCAGCGCAACGCGCCCGTCGGCGAGTTCCGGCACCCGGCGCCAGCCGAAGACCTCCTGCAACTTCACCGGCAGCGCAGGTACGTCGCCGGAGTAGTCGATGCGGACCTGCGAACCGGACGGCACTTCGACGGTGTCCGGAGCCAGTTCGTCGAACCGCGCGGCCTGCGACCACGGGACGAGCCTGCGCAGCCCGGCGGCCGCGGAGATGCGTTCGAGGTCCGCGCGCTTGCCCGCACGGGACAGTTCGGGCTCCAGCCAGTGGTCCACTTCGGACAGCAGTGCCGCATCGTCGACCGCGGGCCAAGGATCGCCGATCGCGATGTGCAGGAAAGCCAGCCGGTCGCGCAACCGCTCGGCGTCCTTGGTCCAGTGCAGCAGTCCGAGACCGGCCGTGCGCAACCCGTCGAGCAGGGCCGACCGCACCTGCGCGGGGTCGGGATCGCGCAGTGGACGGCTCTGCAGCGTGATCGCACCGAGCGTTTCCTCTTGCACCGCGCGAACATCGCCGTCGGCCCACTCGACGGTCCGCCGATCCTTCAGCAGCGGTGCGCCGACCCGCCGGGCCAGTTCTTCATCGGCCGGAGCCGCCAAGCGGACCGTGCCGTGCGCGTGGCCGGGCGTGCGATCGGCGACCGCGACCGCGAGCCATTCGCAGTGCCGCAGTGCCGCGGGCGCTTCGACGGCGGTTCCGGAGGCCATCAGGTACACCGGCGAGTCCGCGGACCTGCGGCGGGCGAGCCGTTCCGGATGCGCGAGCGCGACCACCTCGGCGAGGTCCTGCCCGCCCGGCTCCCCGTGCACCAGCCGGCTGAGCCTGCGGGCTTCCCGCCGCCACCGCTCGGACCCCGGACCACCGCGCCGCAATCGCGCCAGCGCACTGTCCACATCGGTCTCCGTGGTGACCGAGTCGTCGTCGGAGAAGCGGAGCCAGATCCGACTATTACCTACAATGCGAACGGTGGTACCGGTAGCATGAGCAATCAATCATGGGGAGGAGGAAATACTACTTTATGGCCCAGCAACTTCAAGCGCACCGGCTACGGCTTCGCGGGCTGGAGTACCGAGCAGATTAATCCGGATGCTTCTAATGCTAGCACACTTATCGCGAACGCTATCA
>NZ_JAFRFW010000847.1:0-2802 GCF_017434145.1 Saccharopolyspora sp.
AGCGCCGCGCGGGCGAGGTCGCCCAGCAACCGTTCGGCATCCCGGCCCGATCCGCTGGGCGCCCACCAGAGCGCATCGGCACCGGTCGACTCGGCCCACGAGCGGACCGCGGTCGTCTTGCCCCAGCCGGCCGCTCCGATCACCAGGCACACCAGGTTGCGGGTGGCCGCCGCCAGCGCGTCGTCGAGGTCCGGGCGCGGTACCTGCGCCGAACCTGGCGCCGCGACGGGGTCAGGACGTCGCATCACACCTCCCACCTGCGCTGATGTCGCTCATGGTGAGATCGGTGCCGCGGCGCTGCCGGATGCGCGCGAACGGCGCTGAAACCCTGCGTGCCGAACCGGGCGAGCCGTTCGCCGGATCGTGCCTGCGCGTCGCAGGCACTACTGCGCGATGGGGTGGCGGCCGCGTTCTGTTCGTGGCCGTACCGGCAGCGCCGGTGCCGCGGTTCGGGTGAACCGCGGCGGCGACGGTCACCTGCTCAGGTGGGGCCTCTTGACGGGAACCGGTTCGGGTGGCGTCAGCTCCGGGCCGTTCCGGGATCGCGGATGCGTTCGCCCGCCTCGGCGACGCGGGACAGCAGCGCGAGCAGCTGCTCCCGCTCGTCTCCCCGCAACGGGGTCAGCAAGATCTCGATCATCCGCTCGGTGCGGCGCACCAGGTTCTCGTGCGCGGCTTGCCCGGACTCGGTCAACCGGAGCACGTTGCGCCGCCCGTCCGCGCTGTCCTTGGTGCGTTCGACCAGCCCGCGCCGCACCAGCCGCGCCACCACGTCGGCGGCGGTGGAGCGGTCCAGCGCGACCCGCTCGGCCAGCGTGCGCTGGTCCCGTTCCGGTTCTTCGGCGAGCCCGTTGAGCACCGCGAACTGGGGCGGCGTGATCTCCTCGGAGACCGCCGCGCCCCACAGCATGGTGTGCACTTGCTGGACGCGCCGGAACAGGTGCCCGGGATGCGTGCCGAGATCGATGGGTCCCACCCGGCCATTGTGCTTGATCGGACCGATGATCCGTGCACGGATCGACTCTTGATCGAGGCAGCGGAAATCGGACAGTTGACAACGGATGTTGCAGGCTGGACGGTGTTAGCCAACTCATCCGTACACGGATTAAATTCTCCGGCGCCGAGGGAGCTGTGGATGCGCACCAGCGTGGCCATCATCGGAGCGGGACCGGCCGGACTGCTGCTGGCCCGGCTGCTGCAGCGGCAGGGCATCGACTCGGTCGTGCTGGAATCCCGCTCCCGCGAGCACGTCGAGCACCGCCAGCGCGCCGGGATCCTGGAGCAGGGCACCATCGACGTGCTGCGCGAATGCGGCGCGGGGGAGCGGATGGACCGCGAGGGCCTGCTGCACGACGGCATCGAACTGCGCTTCGGCAGGGCCGGGCACCGCATCGACATGGCCGCGCTGACCGGCGGACGGCAGGTGATGGTCTACGCGCAGACCGAGGTCGTGCGCGATCTCGTGGCGTTGCGCCTGGAGTCCGGCTCCCCGCTGCTGTTCGAGGCGGAAGCGCTCGCGGTGGAGGGCGCCGAGGGGGAGCAGCCCAGGGTGCGCTACCGGCACGACGGCGCCGAGCAGGTCCTGGCGGCCGATTACGTCGTCGGAACCGACGGTTTCCACGGTGTGGCGCGCAAATCCATCCCGCCGGAGCGGGTGCGGACCTACGAGCGCACCTATCCCTACGCGTGGCTGGGCATCCTCGCTTCGGTGCCGCCGTCCACCGACGAGCTGATCTACGCCAATCACGAGCGCGGCTTCGCGCTGCACAGCATGCGTTCGACCCAGGTCAGCAGGCTGTACCTGCAAGTGCCGCCGGACACCTCGCTGCAGGACTGGCCGGACGAGGAGATCTGGGCGGAACTGGACCGGCGCTTCGAGGTCGACGCGGATTGGAAGCTGCAGCGCGGGCCGATCACCGAACGATCCGTGACGCCGATGCGCAGCTTCGTGTCCGAACCGCTGCGGCACGGGCGGTTGCTGCTGGCCGGCGACGCGGCGCACATCGTGCCGCCGACCGGGGCGAAGGGGCTCAACCTGGCCGCAGCGGACGTGACGCTGCTGGCCCGCGCGTTGGGCTCGTCGCTGCTGCGCGGTGACGACGCCGAACTGGACGCCTATTCGGACACCGCGCTGCGGCGGGTGTGGCGGGCCGAGCACTTCTCGTACTTCATGACCACACTGCTGCACACCGACCCGGCCGCGGACGACTTCGGACGCCGGTTGCAGCTGTCCCACCTGGACTACGTGGCAAATTCGACGGCGGCCGCCACCTCGTTGGCGGAGAACTACGTCGGCCTGCCGCTGCCCGCCGGGCCTGCGTGACTCGTTCCGGCTCCAGGTCGGTTCACCGGGCGCGGAGTTCGCGGCGCAGCAGCTTGCCGGTGGTGGTTTTGGGGAGTTCGTCGAGGACTTCGACCTCTCGCGGGTACTTGTAGGCGGCCATCCGCTCCTTGCAGAACGCCACCAGTTCTTCCGGGGTGGCGCGTTGGCCCGGGCGCACGCTCACGTACCCCTTCACCGTCTCGCCCCGGTACGGGTCGGCGACGCCGACGACGGCGGCTTCGCGCACCGCGGGGTGCTCGTAGAGCACGTCCTCGACCTCGCGCGGCCACCCCTCGGAGCCGCCCGCGTAGATCTGGTCCTTCTTGCGCTCCACCAGGTAGAACCAGCCCGCGGCGTCCCTGTAGCCGACGTCGCCGGTGTGCAGCGCGCCGCCGGGCAGGGCGTGTGCGGTCTCCTCGGGCTTGTTCCAGTAACCCGGCACCACCTGCGGGCCGGAGATCACCAGCTCGCCTTCCTCG
>NZ_JAFRFW010000848.1:0-4238 GCF_017434145.1 Saccharopolyspora sp.
AACTCTTTCCCGTGCTTGTCGTCGGCGCGCCGTTGGCGCACGGCAACCGCCTGTACAACTGCGCGGTCATCATCCACCGGGGAAGGATCCTCGGCGTCGCCCCGAAGTCCTATCTGCCGACCTACCGTGAGTTCTACGAACGTCGCTGGTACGCCCCAGGCGATGATATCCGCGGCGGGCACATCCGGATCGGTCACCACCAGCGAAGCAGTGGTGAGCACATACTTCGCCCGAACGGTGAGCAGTCCCGCGTCACCGGGGCCGGAGCCCACGAATGCGATCCGTCCTGGGCTCTTGCGTGTCATCAGGGCACTCCCCATCAACTACTACCGGGACCGCTGAGCAAAGCGTCCCTGGCATCGAGCAGCTCGGCGGCCAGCGCCCGGCCGAGCTGCTCTGCGGCGGTCGTCTCACCAGTGCTGGAGGCGCGCACCAAACGATTCCCGTCGGTCGCCACGACCCCGCGCACGGACAGCCGCTGTGCCAGGCCGCCGTCCGGTTCGAGGTCCTCCACCACTTCGGCCAGCGCGCCGATCGGCGCACTGCAACCGGCCTCCAGCGCAGCCAACATGGCGCGCTCGGCGGTCACCGCGGCGCGGCAGGCCGGGTCGTCCAGAACGGACTGGAGCAGGTGCTCGTTGTCCACGTCGTCGACGCGGCATTCCACGGCCAGCGCACCCTGGGCGGGCGCGGGCAGCATCTGGAGTGGATCGAGCGATTCCGTGATCACCCCGAGCCGGCCGACTCGGGCCAGCCCGGCGCGCGCGAGCACGACGGCGTCCATCTCGCCGTCGCTCACCTTGCGCAGGCGGGTGTCCACGTTGCCGCGGATGCCGCGCACCTCCAGACCGAGGCCGAGGGCCTCCAGCTGGCTGGCGCGACGCGGCGAACCGGTGCCCACGACGGAGCCCGGAGGAAGTTCGCCGAGCGTCAAACCGTCCCGTGCCACCAGCGCGTCCCGCGGGTCCTCCCGGGCGGGTACGGCGGCCAGCGACAACCGGGGGTCCGGTTCGGTCGGCAGGTCTTTGTAGGAATGCACCGCGACGTCCACCTCGCCGCCCGCGAGCGCATCGCGCAGCGCGGAGGTGAACACCCCGACGCCGATCTCGGCGATCGGAGCCATCGAGCGGTCCCCGGGCGTGGCCACCCGCACCAGCTCGGTCGAGTAACCCGCGGCTTCCAGCGCTTCGGCGACCGTGCTGCTTTGCGCCATCGCCAGCGCGCTGCCCCGGGTCCCGATGCGCAGCGTCTTGTTCACCGGTTTTCACCGTCCTGTTCCGGCCCGTCCGGCTCGGAGCCGCCCTGTTCGGAGCTCCGCAGCAATGCCTGCGCGGAGCGTGCGCCGGTGACCGGCACGTCCTCTGCCGAACGGGGCGCGCGAATCGCGGCGGGGGATTGCGGGTCGAGTTCGAACAGCTCGCGCAGCGCCTCGGCGTAGCCGGAGCCGCCGGGCACCGAGGCGAGCTCCTTGACCCGCACGGTCGGCGCGTGCAGCAGCTTGTCCACCACGCGGCGCACCGTGCGGTTCAGCTCGTTGCGCACGTCGCCGTCCAGGTCGGCGGGCAGCCGGGAGTCCAGCCGCAGCAGCTCGGAGTCCACCACCTCGGCGGCGCGCTTGCGCAGCGCCGTCACGGTCGGGGTGACCTCCGCCGAGCGCTGCGCGGCCAGATATCCGCGCAGTTCCACGGCCACGATCCGGCCGGCGCGTTCGCTCTCGCGACCGCCGCGCTGCTCGGTCAGCCGCTGCTGCAGGGTCTCCAGGTCGACCACGGCCACTCCGGCCAGCTCGGCCACGCCGGGAGAGGTGTCCCGCGGCAGCCCGAGGTCGCAGAACAGCAGCGGCCGCTGCGGATCCTGCCGGTCCTGCACCGCACCGGCGACGATGTCCTCGGTGACCACCGCACCGACCGCGCCGGTGCAGGTCACCACGAGGTCGGCGGCGGTGATCGCGGTTCGCAGCCGGTCCAGTTCGACGGTGCCGGCCGCGACGCCCTCGGCGCGCAGCGACTCGGCGAGCCGCGCACCGTTGGCGGCGGTCCGGTTGGCGATCGTCACCTCGGCGATCCCGGCGCGCCGCAGCTGCGCGGCGGCCAGCGCGCCCATCGAGCCCGCGCCGACCAGCAGCGCGCGCCGACCGGCCACGCCGCCCAAAGCGGCCTCGGCGTCCGAAAGCGCCTCGGAGACCACCGAGGCCCCGGCGCCGTCGATCTCGGTTTCGGCGTGCACCCGCTTGCCGACGCGCAACGCCTGCTGCGCCAGCTCGTGCAGCGTGCGGCCAACGGTCCCGGCCTGATCGGCGACCCCGTACGCCTGCCGCAGCTGACCCAGGATCTGGGCCTCGCCGACGACCATCGAGTCCAGGCCGGCGGCAACCGAGAACAGGTGCTCGACGGCCGCACCGGCGTAGTGCACGTAGAAGTGGTCGGCCAGCTCGGCGACCTCGGCACCGGCCTGCCTGGCCAGCACCGCGGTCACGTCGTCCAGCCCGCCGTGGAAGGTCTCGGCGACCGCGTACACCTCGACGCGGTTGCAGGTGGAGACCAGGAAGGCCTCGCTGATGTGGTCCCGGGCGATCAGCTCGTCGAGCACCTTGCCGACGTCCTCGGCGCCGATCGCGGCGCGCTCCAGCACCCGGACCGGCGCGGTCCGGTGCGAAAGCCCGACGGTGAGCAGGTTCACGGCCGAACCACCATCCCGTCCGCATCCTCGCGCTGCTGCGCGGGTTCCGAATTCCCTTCGCCGTCCGCGCCGCGGCCCGGCGGACCCCCGTCGCCCGCGATGCCGGTACCGACGGCCGCCGCCTCCTGATTGCGCCGCGCCACGTGGAACGAAAGGATCTGCATCTCCACCGCCAGGTCGACCTTGCGCACCTCGACGTGCTCGGGGACCTGCAGGACGACCGGTGCGAAGTTCAGGATGCACACCACGCCGCCCTCGACCAACCGATCGCACACCTCCTGCGCGCCTTCGGCCGGGGTGGCGATCACGCCGATGGTGACCTCCCGCTCGCGGCAGACATCGACGATGTCCTCGACCGCGTTGACCGGGATGCCGCCGACCGGCACGTCCAGCAGATCCGGATCCAGGTCGAACAGCGCGGCGACCGGGAAGCCGCGGTTGAGGAAGCCGCCATAGTTCGCGAGCGCGTGCCCCAGGTTACCGATACCCACGACGGCGACGCGGTGCTTGCGGGTCAGCCCCAGCGTCCGCTCGATCTGCCCGATCAGCACGCCGACCTCGTAGCCGACGCCGCGGGTTCCGTAGGAGCCGATGTAGGACAGGTCCTTGCGCAGCTTCGCCGAGTTCACCCCGGCGAACGCGGCCAGTTCCTCGCTGGAAACGGTTCCGGTGCCCTGCTCGTCCAGGCTGGAGAGCACGCGCAGGTACACGGCCAGCCGCGCGACGGCCGCCTCCGGGATGGCCCTCGCGCGCTCCCGCGCGGCGGGTACGTCGATCGACTCGGGTGACCGTCCGGACCCGGACGGGACTTCCGCCGACTGCCCGGCTTCGTCCCGCACGCCCTCTCCGTGGGCCGTCACTGGCGCTCCCTTGACCTGCCTTGGTGATGCTGCCCGCCGCGCCCGCTCCGCGGGAGCGCACACCGGCGAACACGGGGTGCGAACCGCCGACTCCGCTGGCACGGCTCCGTCGACCACCGTAGCCACTTGTGAAGACGGGCACAAAGTCCGCGCGCGCTGCCTACGACGGCCGCACGAGCACCCCGCTCCATGATGTCCGAAACGCCGCCGGGAACCAAAACGGCTGGTCAGCGCGATGACTGAGAACGCCCCCGCGAGCGGCGGAGGCAGTGGCGCCGGGTACCGGCGGATCAGTCGTTGATCTTGAACGGTGCCGAACGACACATGCCAGGACAGCCGTGCTCAGCGCTGCAGCGCCGCCCGCAGCCGCGCGGGCTCGACCTTCCAGAAGCCGTGCTCGGCTCCGTCCACCAGGATCACCGGGACCCGGTCGCCGTACTCGGCGCGCTGCTCGGCGTCCGCGTCGACGTCCTCGGTCGTGCAGCGGGCGCCGAGTTCGGAGCAGATCTCGCGCACCGCGGCCACCGCCTCGTCGCAAAGGTGACACTGCTCGCGCACCAGCACCGTCACCGCGTGCCCGCTGCCCGGCTGCTCGGACACCGCCACCTCCCCGCTTCGTTCGGCCCGCGTCGTTCGCCGTCCGACCGTACTGAACGGCTCACTCGGCCGGCCGCGAGCCGCGCAGCGGCCTGCGGGCGA
>NZ_JAFRFW010000089.1:0-13507 GCF_017434145.1 Saccharopolyspora sp.
CGTGGGCGCGTTTGGACCCCGGCGGCGATCCCGGCGCGGCGTGGCGGCGCGACGGTGTCGCGGCGGTGCGCGATGCCGGGTTCACCGAGGTCGATCCCGGAACCGTCACGGTGCTGGGGCAGTGGCGGTGAGCCCACCTCAGCCGGTGCCGGTTGCGGGCGAGCCTGCCGCGGCTTGTTCGCGCGCCCACCGGTAGTCCGCCTTCCCGGCGGGCGAGCGCACGATTTCCGGCACGCGCAGGAACATCTTGGGCTGCTTGTAGCGCGCGATGTGGTTGCCGCATTCGGCGCGCAGGTCCGCGTCGGTGGTGCCTGCGGCCGGGTCGAGCTGGACGAGGGCGACGACTTCGCTGCCCCAGCGGGCCGAGGGCCTTCCGACGACCACCACGTCCTGCACGGCGGGATGTGCCGCGACGGCGCGTTCGACCTCTTCGGCGAAGATCTTCTCGCCGCCGGAGTTGATGACCAGCCCGGCCCGCCCCAGCAGTTCGATCCGACCGTCCGCGCGCAGCACCGCGCGATCGCCCGGCACGCTGTAGCGCTGCCCTCCGATCACCGGGAACGAACGCGCGGTCTTCGCTGCGTCGCCCAGGTATCCGAGCGGCACGAGGCCCTTGCTGGCCAGCCATCCTTCACCACCGCCCGGCCGCAGTTCCCCGGCGAGATCGTCATCGATGACCGTGGTGGTCTCGTCCGGCGCGAAGACCGCGGTGTCGGCTTCGGCGTCGGCGGCCGAGACGTGGTTCATCTGGATGCCGGTCTCCGACGAGCCGACCGCGTCCAGCAGCAGCACGTCCGGCAGCACTTCCAGCACCCGGTTGCGCACGGCGGGCGTCAGCGGCGCGCCGCCGTTGTTCACCGCCGCGAGCTCGGAGAGGTCGTGGCCGCCGCGCTCGATCGCGTCCAGCATCGGCCGGGTCATCGCATCGCCGATCACGGGCAGGCTCACCACCCGCTCCCGCGCGGCGACGTGCAGCGCGTCGTCCCAGTCCAGCCGCGTGTTGTCGGCGGGCAGCACGATCTTGCCGCCGGTGGTGATCATGTGGAAGGCCGACCACTGGGCGGCACCGTGGATGAACGGGGCCGTCATGAGGAAGGTGAGGCCGCCGGCTGCGTCTCGGGCAGCGGCGGCGATCTCCTCGTAGCAGGAGTACGGCTGCTTCGTCCCGAACGGCGTGCCGCCCATCGCCCGCAGGTAGATGTCGTGCTGGCGCCACAGCACCGCCTTCGGCATCCCGGTGGTGCCGCCGGTGTAGATGGCGTAGGTGTCCTCGCCACCGGGATCCGGCATCCGATCGGGGGCGCGGGTGCGCACGGCTTCTTCGTAGTCGATGGCGCCGGGCACTAAGTCGTTTCCGCTGTCGTCGGCCACCTGGAGCAGTACGTCCGGTCCGGGGAGCCGGTCGCGCAGCGCCGCGACCTGCGGGGCGAACTCCGCGTGGTAGATCAGCCCGCGAGTGCCCGCGTCCGCGAGCAGGTAGTGCAGTTCCTCGGCGACATAGCGGTAATTGACGTTGAACGGCACCGCGCGGGCGCGGTAGGCGGCGACCATGCTCTCCAGGTATTCGTTGCCGTTGCGCAGGTACAGGCCGATGTGGCTCTGGTGGGATTCGTGGCCTGGCAGTTCACCGCGCTCGCTCCAGCAGCCCAATCCGCGCGACACGAGGTAGTTGGCGACACCGTCGGCGCGGGCGTTGACGTCCCGGTACCGCAGTCGCCGGTCGCGCCACACCAGCACTTCCTGCTCGGGAACGGTTCGCGCGACCGTGTCGAAGACCGTGGAGAGGTTGAACAGCGTTCCCGGCATTGCCGATCGTTCCCTTCCAGTGGCGGCGATGTGGTGGGGTGAACGGACCGCTCGACCAACTGGAGCGGGCGAGCAGGCCACTCGTCAGCTCACGGGTGTGATCGGGATGGATTTGCGCGGCTGGAACCGGAAGGTGGAGCCGGTGCTGACGCGGGTGACCGCGACCTCGTCGAACTCCGCTGCCGGTTCGGCGCGGGGCAGCACCCGCGCGGACCAGTCGGTGTCCGAACCTTCGACGACCACGTCCAGGCGCGGGTCGACGGCTCGCACGATCGCTTGCAGCGGCGCGGTGTTTTCCGGGCCGCAAAAGGAGATCCAGGCACCGTCCTCGTGCGCAGGTCCGTTGTGGACGGTCAGTCCGTCGCCGACGTGCGCGTTGACGTAGGCCGCGGGGTTGAGCAGCGGGTGCAGCGCGAGAACGCGCAGCGCGCCCTCGATGCCGTCCGGTAGTCGCAGCGCCCGGTGCAACCGTTCGGCGGATATGCCCGCGATGCCGAGCAGCTGCTTGGCGCACAGCTGCCGCGCCTCGTCCGCTCCGAGTCTGCTGTGGACCGAACGCGCGAAACCGAGGCACAGCAGGTGCATTTGCAGGCAGACCTCGTCGGCCATCCGCACCAGCGCCGATCTGGAGAACTCCCGGAACACCAGATCACTGCGCAGCGGCCCGGAGTAGTCCGCCGAACCGTCGTCGTCCGGATCGATCGCGCCGAGTTCGGTGGTCGCCGCCCGGCAGCCGCGCAGCGCGCGGCACCCGTCGGATTCGGCGACCGGCGGATGCTCGGAGTCGATGATCACCGTCCACGCGCAGTGCGGGTGCCGGTCGACCGGCTCGCGCGGCGGCCGGTGGATCGGGCGCACCTGCGCCCTCGGGTTGGTGGCCACCGCGGTCGCGTCGAACGTGGGGTCCTCGATGTCGTGGCACATCGACCGCACGTAGCGTTCGCCCATCGGCTCGACGTCCATCAGCGCTCCGCAGTGGTCCAGGTGGAACTCGCCGTGCCACGGGTCGCGCACGGTGTAGCGGAAGTCCATGAACTGCGGCGGCGCGCCGATGTCGAGTTGCAGCCCCTTGAAGATGGTGATCACGTCGTCGCCCTCGTAGCGCAGCGCGCGCTGCATCCTCCGGGTGTAGATCGGGCTGGCCGCCATCCATTCTTCGATCGCGATCCGGGTCATTCCTTCGCGCCCGAACGCGGCGATGCACCACGCCATGGCGGAGCGGTCGATGAGCTGCCCCGCCAGCAGCAGTTCGGGCAGCAGCACGGCGAGTTCGGCGCGTTCCAGCTCGTCGAAACGGGAGTCCAACCGGAGCCTCCGAGGAGTTGCGGCGCGCGGTGATCCGTGGTCCCGCACCGCGTACCGCGTGGTGGAATTGTCGTTCGGAGAATTGTTCGCAGCAGTACGGTAAACCGTTGATGGACACGTGTCCAGTGTTATGCGAAAGGTTTCATCCGAATGCTCGCCGCCAGGTGGTTCCATCCCGTTGTTGTCGCCGGTGCAGGCGTGCAGTAGCGTCTGGACATGTGTCTGAAAACCTCGCGAACGAATCCACCCGGCGCCGGTTGAACTCCCGGCAGCTCGACACCGTCCGGCGGCTGACCACCGCCGCGGTCGACGAGCTGCGGGCATCGGGCTACGCGGGGTTGACCGTGCGCAACGTCGCTTCCCGCGCCGGTGTCGCGCCGGCCACGGCGTACACCTACTTCTCCTCGAAGAACCACTTGATCGCCGAGGTGTTCTGGCGGCGGCTGCAATCCTTGGAACCGGTTCCCGAACAGCCGCAGGAGCCCGCCCGGCGGGTGGTCGAAGTGCTGCGGGAAATCGCGCTGGTGGTTTCCGACGAGCCGGAACTCGCGGTGGCCAGCACCACCGCGCTGCTCGGCGACGACCCGGACGTCCAGCACTTGCGGGCGCGGATCGGGCTGGAAATCCGCACGCGGCTGGAAACCGCGCTCGGCGAACGCAACGAACCGGATGTCCTGAACGCGCTGGAATTCGCCTGGTCCGGTGCCATGGTGCACGCCGGAATGGGTTACACCTCCTACAGCAAAGTCGCCGACCGGCTCACCAAAACGGCCGAACTCGTGTTGCAGGGAAAATCCTGAACCCACGGTTCAGCGCACGTCGATCCCGCTGATCTTCCACTGCTCGCCGATGCGCCGTGCGGAAACGCCCGATTGCGCCGGCCCGGATCGGCGATCGGCGGTGCCCGCCCGCGGGATCGGCGTGGATCTCCGCGCTACGAGCGGTCGTGCTCGCCGATCGCCTTTTCGACGACCGTGTTGAGTTTCGTGCCCAGCGGCCAGCCGACGTAGTGCGTCAGGAAAAGCGCGATCTCCCGGAGCTGGTCGGCGTCGAGTTCGGCGTTGCCGAGCGCGGCCCGCACCTGGATGTCGGCCACGTCGTCGAGGCCCTGCGCGGTCAGCGCGCCGAGCAGTAGCAGCCGCCGGTCGCGCAGGCTCAGGCCCGGCCGCGACCAGATGTCCGCGAACAGGTGGTCCACTGTGGTCCCGAAGAAGTCGCCGGGGCCGTCCTGCACCTCCCACCCGTAGACCTGCTGCATCACGTCGAGTCCTTGTGCGCGCCGGGTTTCCATGAACGCTCCTCCGCGGTCCGGTCCGTTGTGGACTCTCAGTCCAGTGGTTCGCAGACGATGATGGGGATCGTGCGCTCGGTCCAGGACTGGTAGGAGTTGAAGTCCGAGTACACCTCGAGCAGCTTCGGCCACAGTTCGGCGCGTTCGGCCTCGTCCGCCTCGTGCGCGCGCATCCGCAGCACCTGCTTGCCGATCTGGATCGTCACCTCCGAGTTGGCGGTGATGTTGTGGTACCAGCTCGGGTGCCGCGGCAGTCCGCCCTGCGAGGCGACCAGCACCACCCGGTCGCCGTCGCGCATGTACAGCAGGGGATTGGTCCGCTGCTGTCCGCTCTTGCGCCCGGTGGTGGTGAGCAAGCAGGTCGGCACCCCGCTGCGCAGTGCGCTGCCGACGCGCCAGGTCCCGCCGATGCGCCCGCCCGTCGCGCGATACACGCGCACGTGCATCCGGGACATGATCCGCATCATCTTCGGCACCAGCGGCGAATCGAGCTGCGTCGGTCGCTTCTTGGCCGTGGGCTTGTCGGTCACGACGAGTCCTCCTCGGCGGCCCCGGGGTGGCCGGCGGCGGTGCCCGGTCAACGCTGGGGAGCCAGCGCGCACCGCACTTTAGTCACGCGTCTGTTCAGTTGTCCAGAACGTCGTTGGAGTGCGAAACCCGTGCTGTCCCGCCGTTTCTCGCGTGTTCGCGGTTGTTCTGCGCAATCTCGCTGTAGTACTGTCTGGACAAGTGTCCGGTCTGGCGTTCCCGCTCCGGCAACCGCTTGAGCCAGTGCGCATGGCGCGGGACCGAAGGAGAGAAGCCGGGGCGAGGACCGTCCGCCCCCTGACCCCGTGGGCCCTGAACCCGTGGAGCGAACCCCATGACGAACACCGGAGCCGCCGTGCCCGTCACGTTCAGTCCCTACGACTACGAGTTCCACGAGGACCCGTACCCGATCTGCGCGCGGCTGCGGGACGAGGCGCCGCTCTACCGCAACGCGGAGCGCGGTTTCTGGGCGCTGTCCCGGTACGAGGACGTCGTCGCGGCCTTCCGGGACAAGGAGCGGTTGTCCAACGCCAACGGGGTGACGCTGGACCCCGCGGCCTACGGCCCGCACGCGCACAAGACGATGTCGTTCCTGGCGATGGACGATCCCCGGCACCACCGGATGCGTTCGCTGGTGTCCAAGGGATTCACGCCGCGCCGGGTCAAGAGCCTGGAGCCCCGCATCGAGGAGCTGACCCGGCTGCACCTGCAACCGGCGATCGAGCGCGGCGAGTTCGACTTCATCGCGGACTTCGCGGGCAAGCTCCCGATGGACGTGATCTGCGAGCTGCTGGGCGTGCCGGAGTCCGACCGCGACGCGCTGCGCGACCTCGCCGACACCGTGATGCACCGGGAAGAGGGCGTTCCGGACGTGCCGGAACCTGCGGTGGCGGCCGCGTTGGAACTGGTGCAGTACTACGTCGACATGCTCGCCGAGCGCAGGCGGCGCCCGACCGACGACCTCACTTCCGCGCTGCTGGCGGCCGAGATCGACGGCGACCGGCTCACCGACGAGGAGATCGTCGGGTTCCTGGTCCTGATGGTCGTCGCCGGGAACGAGACCACCACGAAGCTGCTCGGCAACGCCGTCTACTGGGCGTGGCGGAACCCGGAGCAGCTGGCCAAACCGATGGCCGACCCGCAGCGGGTGCCGGACTGGGTCGAGGAGACGCTGCGCTACGACACTTCCACCCAGGTCCTCGCGCGCACCGCGACGGAGGACCTGCACTTCCACGGGCGCACGGTGCCCAGCGGGGACTGCGTGCTGCTGCTGGTCGGCTCGGCCAACCGGGACGGACGCGCCTTCACCGATCCCGATCGCTACGACCTCGACCGGGACACCGGGCGGCAGCTGGTCAGCTTCGGCAGCGGCACGCACTTCTGCCTGGGCGCGCACCTCGCCCGGCTGGAAGCCCGGATCGCGCTGACGCAGCTGGTGCACCGCGTGCGTGATTACGACATCGACGCCGAAGCCGCGCAGCGAGTGCATTCCAGCAATGTGCGCGGATTCGCCACCTTGCCCGTGACCGTGCGACCGCGCCGACTCCGGAAAGGTTGATCATGACGTTGTCCGAGCCACCGCTGGTGTCCGGCGAATCCGGTCGGCACGGCCACCTCGAAGAACTGCGCACCGACCCGATCGGACTGCTCAACCGGGTCCGGAGCGAATGCGGCGACGTGGGCGCCTTCCGGCTCGCGGACCGCCGGGTGGTGCTGCTGTCCGGAGCGCAGGCCAACGAGTTCTTCTTCCGCTCCGCGGACGAAGAGCTCGACCAGGGCGAGGCGTACCCGTTCATGAAGCCGATCTTCGGCGCGGGCGTGGTCTTCGACGCCCCGCCCGAGCGGCGCAAGGAGATGCTGCACAACCAGGCGTTGCGCGGCGAGCAGCTGAAGGGGCACGCCGCGACGATCGCCGACGAGGTCGCCCGGATGCTCGCGGATTGGGGCGACGAAGGCGAAATCGACCTGCTTGACTGGTTCGCGGAACTGACCATCTACACCTCGTCGGCCTGCCTGATCGGGCGCAAGTTCCGCGAAGAGCTGGACAGCCGGTTCGCCACGCTCTACCACGAGCTGGAACGCGGTACCGACGCGTTGTCCTTTGTGGACCCCTATGCGCCGATCGAAAGCTTCCGCCGCCGCGACGAGGCCCGCGAGGGACTGGTAGCACTCGTGCAGGGCGTGATGGCCAAGCGCGCTTCCGGGCCGCGGCCGGAGAAATCCGACCGGGACATGCTCGACGTGCTCATGTCGGTCAAGGACGAGGCCGGCGAATCGCGGTTCTCCGCGGACGAGATCACCGGCATGTTCATCTCGATGATGTTCGCCGGGCACCACACCAGCTCGGGCACCGCGGCCTGGACCCTGATCGAGCTGTTGCGCCACCCGGCCGTTATGTCCACTGTGGTCAAGGAACTCGACGAGCTGTACGCGGACGGCTCCGAGATCAGCTTCCAGGCGTTGCGCGAGATCCCGCACCTGGAGTCCTCGATCAAGGAGGCGCTGCGGCTGCACCCGCCGCTGATCCTGCTGCTGCGGGTGGCCAAGGACGAGTTCGCGGTGCGCGGTCACCGGATCGGCGAGGACGACCTTGTCGGCGCCACACCGGCGATCTCGAACCGGATCCCGGAGGACTTCCCCGACCCGGACGCCTTCGACCCGCACCGCTACGCCGAACCGCGCCAGGAGGACATCGTCAACCGGTGGACGTGGATCCCGTTCGGCGCCGGGCGGCATCGCTGCGTCGGTGCGAACTTCGCGATGATCCAGCTCAAGGCGATCTTCTCGGCGCTGCTGCGGGAGTACGAGTTCGAGCTGGCGCAGCCCGCGGACAGCTACCGCAACGACCACAGCAAGATGGTCGTGCAGCTCGCGCGGCCGTGCACCGTGCGCTACCGCCGCAGGAGGAGCTGATGGAGATCGGCGTCGATGCGGACCTGTGCCAGGGGCACGCGATGTGCGAGCTGGAGGCCCCGGAGGTCTTCCGGGTTCCCAAGCGCGGCTCGGTCGAAATCCTCGACGAACACCCCGCCGCCGATCAGCACGCCGACGTGCGCCGCGCGGTCGCCTACTGCCCGACCCAAGCGTTGCTGCTCAACGAGACGTGAGGGCCGCCGCGGCGCCCGTCCGCCAATCGCGCTCGACGAGTGAACGGCCTGCTGGTCCCACTAGATTGGACGAACAGTCCGTTCACTCACCCGGTCTCCTGGAGTGAACGGACCGTTGGTCCGAATAGATTGGACGAACGGGCCGTTCGCTCGGAAAAGCGGGTGGGGAACACCGGGCAAGATCGCGTACGGAGCCGCCACGGTGGTCGGCTCGTCACGCCGATCCCGCGCGCTCGATCGCGATGCCGCGCACCGACTTGAGCTCGGAGACGAGCTCGGTGCAGATCTTCACCGGCCACTCCGGCAGTTCCAGCCGGGTGGTGCCCAATTGGACGTGCACCGGGGTGTCGCCGTGGTAGGCGCCCAGCGTGTTGCGCAGCTCCGCGACCGTGTCCTTGCTGATCTTCTTGTAGTCGGCGCGCAGCACCAGCGGCGGCTCGGAGCCGGGCTTGTGCTCGGCCGCGGTGATGTCCACCGGCACCGCGTCCGAGGCGAACACGCTGATCTCGCCCTCGCGCTCGTTGACCCGGCCCTTGACCGCGAGCGCGTTGTCCTCCACCAGGCTCTCGGAGAACATCTCGTAGGACTTCGGGAAGAACAGCACTTCGACGCTGGCGTCGAAGTCCTCCAGCGTGACGATCGCCCACGGCTGCCCGTTCTTGTTCAGCCGCCGCTGGATCCCCGAGATCATTCCGGCGATCTTGGCCTCTTCCTTGCCGCTGCCGGGCTCGCGTTCACCGCCGACGAGTTCGGCGATGCTGGTGTCCTGGTACGGCCGCAACAAGCGTTCGGCCCCGTCCAGCGGGTGCGCCGAGACGTACAGGCCGAGCATTTCGCGCTCGTAGGCCAGCAGCTGCTTGCGCGGCCATTCCTCCTCGGTGAACTGCAGGTGCGCCAGCGGTGAGGTGTCGTCGGCGCTCGCGGTGTCGTCGCCGCCGCCGAACAGGTCGAACTGGCCCATCGCCTCTTGGCGCTTGAGACCGATCACGGCGTCGACCGCCGCCTCGTGGTGCTGGGTCAGCGCCATCCGCGTCTGCCCGAGCGAGTCGAAGGCACCGGCCTTGATCAGCGACTCGATGACCCGCTTGTTGCACGCGGTGATCTCGATCTTGTCCAGGAAGTCGGTGAACGAGCTGAAGCGGCCCTTCTCCTGGCGCGTCTTGATGATCGACTCGACCACGTTCGCGCCGACGTTGCGGATCGCACCGAGTCCGAAGCGGATGCGGCCCTCCACGGCGGCGTGCCCGACCTCGGACTCGTTCACGTCCGGCGGCAGCACGCGGATGCCCATCCGGCGGCACTCGGACAGGTAGACGCCGGTCTTGTCCTTGTTGTGCGCGTTGGCGGTCAGCAGCGCGGCCATGTACTCGGCCGGGTAGTGCGCCTTGAGGTAGGCGGTCCAGTAGGTCACCAGGCCGTAGGCGGCGGCGTGCGATTTGTTGAACGCGTAACCGGCGAAGGGCAGCACCGTCGCCCAGAGCTGGTCGATGGCCTCCTTGCGGTACCCGCGCTCGACCATCCCGGCCTGGAAGCGCTCGAACTCCTGGTCCAGCACCGACTTCTTCTTCTTGCCCATCGCGCGCCGCAACAGGTCGGCTTGCCCGAGGCTGTAGCCGGCCACGGTCTGCGCGATCGCCATGACCTGCTCCTGGTAGACGATCAGGCCGTAGGTGTCGCCCAGCACGCCTTCCAGCGGCTTGTCGAGGTCGGGGTGGATCGGCTCGACCGGCTTCTTGTTGTTCTTGCGGTCGGCGTATTCCAGGTGCGAGTTGACGTCCATCGGACCCGGCCGGTACAGCGCGACGCAGGCGACGATGTCGCCGAACCGGGTCGGCGTCATGCGCTTGAGCAGCGACTGCATCCCGCCGCCTTCGAGCTGGAACACGCCGAGGCTCTCGCCGCGGCCCAGCATCTCGTAGGCGGCTTCGTCGTCCAGCGGGATGTCCAGCGGTTCGATCTCGGTGCCGTGGTTGGCCCGCACCATCCGCACGGTGTCGTCGATCGTGGTCATGTTGACCAGGCCGAGGATATCGATCTTGAGCAGGCCGACCGCCTCGCACTGCGGCCCGTCCCACCCGGTGATGATCTCGCCGTCGTCGCGCTTCCACAGCGGCAGCACGTCCAGCAGCGGCTCGCGGGAGATGATGTGCGCGCAGGCGTGCACGCCTGCGTTGCGGATCAGGCCTTCCAGACCGCGCGCGGTGTCGAAGATCTTGCCGATCTGCTGGTCGTTCTCGATCAGCGAGCGGACCTCGGCGGCCTCCTGGTAGCGCTCGTGCTCCGGGTCGACGATCCCGGACAGCGGGATGTCCTTGGCCGCGATCGGCGCGGGCAGCGCCTTGCTGAACTGGTCGGCGAGCTGGAAACCGGGCTGGCCGAGGTGCACGCGGGCGGCGTCCTTGAACGCCGCCTTCGTCTTAATCGTGCCGTAGGTGATGACCTTGGCGAAGTACTCCTCGCCGTACTTCTCCTTGGCGTAGGCGATGACCTCGTCGCGCCTGCGCTCGTCGAAGTCGATGTCGATGTCCGGCGGCGAGTCCCGTTCGGGGTTGAGGAACCGCTCGAACAGCAGGCCGTGCTGGAGCGGGTCGATGTCGATGATGTGCAGCACGTACGACAGCAGCGCGCCCGCCGCCGAGCCGCGACCCGGCCCCACCCGGATGCCGTTGTTCTTGGCCCACCGGATCATGTCGCCGACGACCAGGAAGTACGAGCTGTACCCCTTCTCGGTGATGACCTTGAGCTCCCATTCGAGCTGGTCGCGGTATTCCTGGGTGAACCCGTCCGGATACCGGGTGGGGATGAACTCCTCGACCTCGTCGCGCAGCACCTCGACGTCGGTGCGACCGGCCTGGATCTTCGCCTGCGGCATCCGGTTGGCCTCGGCGAACGCGTCTTCATAGCCCTCGACCATGTCGGTGATCCGCAGCGTGCTGTCGGCCGCGCCGGGCACCTCGGTGTCCCAGTACTCGCGCATCTCCGAGGACGACTTGATGTGGTAGCCATCGCCCTGGAACTTGAACCGGTCGGTGTCGGCCAGCATCGACCGGGTTTGCAGGCACAGCAACGCATCGTGCTGCCCGGCCTGATCGGCGGTCACGTAGTGGCTGTCGTTGGTCGCCACCGTGCGCAGGTCGAGTTGCCGGGCGATGTCGACCAGATCGGCGCGGATGTTGCGCTCCATCTGGATGCCGTGGTCCATGACCTCGATGAAGAAACGATCCGCGCCGAAGATGTCCTTGTAGTCCGAGGCGGCCTGAATCGCTTCTTGCTTCTGGCCGATCCGGAGCCGGGTCAGCACCTCACCGGCCAAGCACCCGCTCGTCGCGATGATTCCCTCGGAATGTTCCGCGATCAGTTCCTTGTCCATTCGCGGTTTGCGGAAGAATCCTTGGGTGGAGGCCAGCGAAGACAACTTGAAAAGATTGCGCAGCCCGGTCGAATTCTGCGCGAGCATCGTCATGTGCGTGTAGGCACCGGCGCCCGAGACGTCGCCGCCCTCTTCGTCCCCGGACGCCTTCTTGCCGGTCACGGCCCTGCTGCCCCAGAACACCGGCTTCTTGTGGAAGCGGCTCTCCGGAGCGACGTACGCCTCGATGCCGATGATCGGCTTGATGCCGGTCTTGGTGGCGTGCTCGTAGAACGAGTGCGCGCCGAACATGTTGCCGTGGTCGGTCATCGCCACCGCGGGCTGTTCCAGCCGGGCGACCTCGGCGAACAGCGCGTCGTGCTTGGCAGCACCGTCGAGCATCGAGAACTCGGTGTGCACGTGCAGGTGAACGAACCGATCAGACACGCGGCCATCTCCGGAAGCGTCGGGTGGGCGGACAGCTGGCGCCGCAACTCTAGTCGTCCCACGCGGCGTGGTCTGACTGCATCGGGCCCGTGTTGCTACCCGGCTACATCGATCCTGTGCGCAGTCGGTACCGCCCGGCCGCCCCGGGCTCCGGCCGGGCACTCCTACTCGCTGTCTTGCGGCTCGTACGACCCTCGCCGCGGCGCTGTTGATCGACGAGGAGCGGAGGCGGTCGGCACCTCCTGTCGGGGGAGGTTGCTGGCAGGTGCCGACCGGCCGACCCGAGCGGCAGCGACGGGGAGAACCGCTCGCCCGGGTCACCGCCCTGCTTGCAGGGCGGGGTCTTCTCTGCCCTGCGAACAGGGCGGAGCTTTTTCGCGTTCGTCATGGGATTCGCAGGCAATCGGGGCATTGGCGGAACCGCTCGCAGCGCGGTGCTGAACCGCGAATAGCGTCTTTCGGCATTGAAGATTATGTCCAGAGCGCACCCAATGTGCGGCGCAGATCCACTCCGAGGCTCAAGGCAGTTGCTTGCATGATCGGGACGCTGAAGCTGGATTGGATGTGGCGATAGCCCGGACCAAGTGTCCGGGCGATCTCGTACGCGGACTCCCAATACCGCCAGGCGTCCCCATGCCGCCCTTTCCGGGCGCATGTAAGGGCGTTTTCCGCCCGTAGCGCACCGACCATCCCGCGCCAGTCAGCAGCCGCCGACTCCACGTAGGGCTCAAGCTGAGCGGCACCGTCATGTGCGACCGAGATCGCCTCGTCCCAACGCCCGGACTCGCGCAGCGCTTGCACCAGTGCCCATGCGCCCGCCGCCATCGCGTACGGGTCGTCAGCGTCCTGTCCCTCGGTGACCGCTCTATCAGCGACGAGCCACACCAGCTCAGGATCGGGTTGGTAGGAGACGTAGAAATCCGCCAACTGGTAGACGCCCGCCAAGACCCGTCGTGCGTTGCGTCGTTCTTCTCCCCATCGCGCCCGCACAGCACGTT
Organism: Saccharopolyspora sp.; assembly: GCF_017434145.1. NCBI lineage: Bacteria > Bacillati > Actinomycetota > Actinomycetes > Pseudonocardiales > Pseudonocardiaceae > Saccharopolyspora > Saccharopolyspora sp. Next base: position 12,832 of record NZ_JAFRFW010000089.1, read on the forward strand.
GCGCATCGCGAATGAGATTCGGCAGAACGGCACCGACCTGTGTCCGGTGGTCCGGTGACGAGTGGCGAAGATGCCACGCTGCAGCAAGCCGCTCACGCAGGTGCGCCAGGTCCACCGGGCGCGTATCCGAGCTGAGTCGGTAGTCCATCAAAGCCGCCCGCACGTCGTTGAGCGCGCCGTGCGCGGGGCCTATCGCGTACCTGGAGATCGAGACTGCTTCTCCGTTGCCGGTCAGCTCGGCGAGGTCGCTGATGTCGAGCGCACCGGCGATCTTGGTGAGCATGTGGAGCTTCGGGGTCTGGAGCCGACCGGACTCGACTGCCTTCACCCATTCCGGCGAACGGCCGACGAGCCCACCAAGTACCCGACGGCTTATCGGCGCAGGCGCATTCGTTCTCGGAATACAGGCGCTTGCCCACTAGCATCCTGGAGATTGCAAGCCACCCGTACGAAGGAGTCGCACCATGAGCGCAGGTATTCATTGGCGGAAATCGAGCCGGAGCGGGCAGGACAACAACTGTGTCGAGGTCGCGGACGCCCGGTTGGTCCGGGACAGCAAGCTCGGTGCGCGGTCGCCGGTGCTGGAGGTGTCCGCGAAAGCGTTCAGCGACTTCATCAACGCCGCCAAAGACGGCCGCTTCGACGGTTGAGGTCGCGGATCGAGCGCTGGAGGGAG
>NZ_JAFRFW010000849.1:0-2180 GCF_017434145.1 Saccharopolyspora sp.
GTAGCGCAGCGCGGAACGCCGCTGCCAGGTCTCGCCCAGCCAGCCCGGGAACGCCGAGTCGTCGCCCACCGGCACCCGGCTCATCCACCCGGCGACCGCCACGTCGTAGGAAGCGGTGTGCCGGAACGCCTCCGCGGCCAGCTCCACCCGCTCGGCGTGGGTGAACCCGCCGCCGCGCACCTGCTCCAGCAGCCATTCGTAGCGGCTCGGGTCGACCACGACGGCCATGTTGGCGTGGTTCTTCGCCGAAGCCCGCACCATCGCGGGACCGCCGATGTCGATCTGCTCGATCACCTCGTCCGGCTCGGCGCCGGAGCCGACGGTGCGCACGAACGGGTAAAGGTTCACCACCAGCAGGTCGAACGCCGGGATGTCGAGGCGCTCCAGCTGCTCGGCGTGCTCGGGGCGGCGCAGGTCAGCCAGCAGCCCGGCGTGCACCCGCGGGTGCAGCGTCTTGACCCGCCCGTCCAGCGCCTCCGGGAAGCCGGTGAGCTCTTCGACCGGGGTGACCGGCACCCCCGCGTCGGCGATCGCGCGGGCCGTGCCACCGGTGGAGACGATCTCGACGCCTGCCGCGTGCAGCCCGGTGGCCAGGTCCAGCAGGCCGGACTTGTCCGACACGCCGATCATCGCCCGGCGGACCGGACGGCGTTCCTGCGAGTCCGCCCGGAGCTGCGGTTCCTGCGAATTCTGCGTCACGGGATGTTCACCTTCCGTCCCTGCACGGTCCAGCCGTGCCGTGCCAGCCGTTCCAGCGTGTCCACCAGCAGCCGCCGCTCGACCGCCTTGATCCGTTCGTGCAGGCTCGCCTCGTCGTCCGCGGGCAGCACCGGAACCGCTTCCTGCGCCAGGATCGGGCCGGTGTCCACGCCTGCGTCGACCACGAACAAGGTGCAGCCGGTGACCTGCACGCCGTAGTCCAGCGCGTCGCGCACCCCGTGCATCCCGGGGAACGACGGCAGCAGCGCCGGATGGCTGTTGAGGTAGCGGCCGCCGAAGCGCTCCAGGAAGCGTTCACCGGCGAGCTTCATGAACCCGGCGGACACGACCAGGTCCGGTTCGTATTCGGTGCAGGCGGCGGTCAGCGCCGCGTCCCAGTCCTGCCTGCTGTCGTGCTCGGCGACCCGCTGCACGAAGGTCGGGATGCCTGCGCGTTCGGCGCGGGCGAGCCCTTCGACGCCGGAGCGGTCCGCGCCGACCGCCACGACCCGCACCGGGTAGTCCGGCCGGTCGGTCGCGTCCAGCACGGCCTGCAGCAGGGAGCCCGAGCCGGAGACCAGGACCAGCACGCGCGCCGGGTCGGCGGGGCGGAACCGGGTGATCCCGGTGTCCTGCCCGGTGTCCTGCGCAGTGGCTGCCGCGGGGTCCGGACCGGCCGCGTTCGATGCGGGGGTGCTCAGCTCTGGCTCCTGACAATGCCTGGTCACGATCTCACCCAGCAGCGTAAGCGGCCCTCGGGCGGGAACCGCCGCCAGGTCCCGGGCGAGTGGTCCAGCCCTCAGTCCGCGGGCTCGTGCCGCGCAGCCGGCCGGGATGCGCCAGGACGGGTCCGGCGCCCGCCGGTCAGTTCCGCGGGTCGCCGGTGGTGTCGGCCTGCTGGACTCGGCGGATCAGGTCGGCCCATTCGACCTCGTCGGGATCGAGTTCGTCCCTCGGGTCCACCTCTTCGAGTTCGTCCTCGCGGACCGCCTCGTCGAGTTCGTCCTCGCGGATCGCCTCGGCGGGTTCGCCCTCGGAGTCCGCGGCGTCGCCGCCGGACTCGGCTTCCGCCGGCGCGTCCGGATCTTCGTCAGGCGCGGAGTCCGCGGCGACGTCCGGGTCGTCGTCCGGCCCGGCATCTTCGGTGGTTTCCGGCTCGTCGTCCGCGGCGACCTCGGTCGCGCTCCGCGGTGCCGCGACCCGCACCTCTTCGTCGAACCCTGCCGGGAACAGCAGCGCGACGAGCGCGGCGGGCGGCAGCAGCCAGCCGAACGTCGCCAGCCCCAGCACCACCGGGTGCACCGTGATCGACTCGTAGCTGCCGCCTCCGGCGCTGCCACCGGCCAGGATCCCGATCAGGAACACTCCCAGCGCCGAGACCAGCACCGCCACCGCTGCGGACCGGAGCCGCTCCCGCCGGGACCCCGGCTCGCGACCGCAAGTGAAGCCCACGAACGCGCCCACCGCGACCGGCAGCAGCA
>NZ_JAFRFW010000850.1:0-3462 GCF_017434145.1 Saccharopolyspora sp.
AGCAGCGCTCGGCGGTGTCCGCGAGCGGGAGCTCTCGCCCGGCGAGCCGGTGCGCGGTGCATTCCAGCGCGGGGAGCTGGGCGGTGATGAACTCCTCGCGCGGCGCGGAAAGGCCGCAGCCGGGCAGTGCCGCGCGAAGCCGCTGCACGCTCGCTACCAGCCGCGACGGTGCCGGAGGTGCCTCGCGGGCAGCCCGATGGCGCAGCAGCGGATCGCCCGCGAAGGCTTCGACGGCACCGGGTTCGAGCCGATCGAGGCGTAGCCCGAGCAGCACGTACTCGTTAACGACCTGGTGGGCGTCCACGTCCGGACAGTACGACTCGGGGACATCGGGCGGAACCCGAGTTCGCGCGGGCGATCAGCGAATGGTATTGGCTCGCATTTCCCGAAACATGTTCGGAACATGCGAAACGGTCTCACCTTTAGGGCTGAGTCGATTAGATACACGATGGTGTTAACCGGCTGGGCATCCGCCTTCGGGATTGGTTAAGTTTTCCGCCAGGTGCTCCCCCGAAAGAACTTCCGGACTTCGGGGAAACGCACTAGCCACGTCCCGAACTACAAGGAGCATCCAAGTGCTGAAGAAGGCTGTGGTCGTCGCCGGTGCGGCGGCCGGTCTGATGGCGCTGGCCCCCATGGCCAACGCCGACAGCGCCGACAACGACGGCGTCAACCTGCTCAACGGCAACAACGTGAGCGTGCTGCCGGTCCAGGCGTGCGGCACCAACGCCGCCGTGGCCGGGGCGGTTGTGCCGATCCTGTCGCCGCAGCCCAGCCAGTGCGTGAACGCGCCGCTCACCGACCACCCGTCGGCGGAAGGCTGAGCGACCCCGGCGACCTCGGTCACCGCGCGAAGCGTCCGGATGCCCACTGCCCGACCGGGAAAGCATTCCCGGTTCTCCCGGTCGGTCACCTTCGGACGATCAGCCCGTGTTGATTCGAGGTTTTCGCACCGGCGGACCCGGCAAGCGCCGGAGATGTACGCAAGCACTACCGCCGGTGTTTTTCCTCCCCCGCCCCGAACCGATGAGCTGGGATTTCCCCGTCGAAGCACATCGGGGTCCGCCACGTAAGCCGAACCGTAATTCGGCGGACCGGGGTTTTCCCGCGGCAAGTAAGCAAGTGAATGGAGTAACAGAATGCTGAAGAAGGCTGTGGTTCTCGCAGGCGCGGCGGCCGGTCTGATGGCGCTGGCCCCGATGGCGAACGCCGACACCGCCGACAACGACGGCGTGAACCTGCTCAACGACAACAACGCCAGCGTTGCGCCGATCCAGGCGTGCGGCAGCAACGCCGCGGTGCTGGGTGCGGTCGTGCCGGTGCTGTCCCCGCAGTCCAGCAACTGCGTGAACGCGCCGCTGACCGACCACCCGTCGGTCGAGGGCTGACACACGTAGGCGCTCGTGTGGATGTGCGCGGAGGGCCAGGTCCGTTGGGCCTGGCCCTCCAGCATGTTCAGGGGCCTCCAGCACGAGCCCGGCGAGTCCGGGCCGCGAAATCAGCCGCCGTAGCGCCGGTGCCGCGCCGAGTACTCGCGCAGCGCGCGCAAGAAGTCGACCCGGCGGAACGCCGGCCAGTACGCCTCGCAGAACCAGAACTCCGAGTGCGCCGACTGCCACAGCATGAACCCGGACAACCGCTGCTCACCGGACGTGCGGATCAGCAGGTCCGGGTCCGGCTGGCCGGAGGTGTAGAGGTGCTCGGAGATGTGGTCGACGTTGAGGAACTCGGCCAGTTCCTCGATCGACGTGCCGGCCTCGGCGTGCTGCAGCAGCAGCTTGCGCACCGCTTCGGTGATCTCCTGCCGCCCGCCGTAGCCGACCGCGACGTTGACCTGCATCCCGCTGCGCCCCTCGGTGCGCAGTGCCGCCGCCGAGAGCCGCGCGGCCGTCTCGGTGGGCAGCAGGTCCAGGGCGCCGACGATCCGCACCCGCCACGGGCTGTCCGGGTCGGTGAGTTCGTCCACGACCCCGCTGATGATCTCCAGCAGGGCGTCCAGCTCCGCGCTCGTCCGCCCCAGGTTGTCGGTGGACAGCAGCCACAGCGTGACGACCTCGACCTTGGCCTCCTGGCACCAGCCGAGCAGTTCGCTGATCTTGCGCGCGCCCGCGCGGTGCCCGTGCGCGATGTCCAGCCCGGCCTCGCGCGCCCAGCGACGGTTGCCGTCCAGGATCACGCCTACGTGCCGGGGTGCCCGCGCGCCGGTGAGCTGGCGGCGCAACCGCCACTCGTAAACGTCATAGATGAGTTCCCGCAGACGAACCTTGAGCGCCACGCTCCCTGAGACTACGCGGGTGCTCTCGGCCACCCGGGTGGTCCCTCCGTCTGCGAACGACCCGCCATCGCGCCGCGAACGGCTCGCGAGTGCAACGGAGGTCTCCACCGAGGCGCGCGGCACCTCGAACCTACGGTGCCGTAACCTCCGTGTTGTGAGTAGCGCTGTGTCCGCCCGCCGCCCCGCCGCGTTCGTCAAACCCAGGATGCGCGGCTGGATCCACTTCTGGTCCCTGGTGGTCGCGGTCGCCGCGGGCGCGACGCTGATCGCGTTGGCCGCCGCCACCGTCTCCGCCGCCGCGGCGCTGGGCGCCTCGGTCTACGTGGCAACAGTGCTCGGCCTGTTCGGGGTGAGCGCGATCTACCACCGCAAGACGTGGCGCACGGTGGGCGCGCGCACCTGGATGCGCAGGCTGGACCACTCGATGATCTTCCTGTTCATCGCGGGCACGTACACACCGTTCGCGATGCTGGCGATGCAGCCCAAGACCGGTGCCGTCGTGCTCGCCGTGGTGTGGGGCGGTGCGCTCGGCGGGGTGGTGCTCAAGCTGGCCTGGCCGAACGGTCCGCGCTGGGTAGGCGTGCCGGTGTACGTGGCGTTGGGCTGGGTGGCGCTATTCGTGCTGCCGGAGCTGTTGTCGAACGCGGGCGTTGCGGCGTTCGTGCTGCTGATCGTCGGTGGCGTGCTCTACACCTTGGGCGCGATCGGTTACGCGACCCGGTGGCCCGACCCGTGGCCGAAGACCTTCGGGTACCACGAGTTCTTCCACTCCGCGGTGTCCGCGGCGGCGATCTGCCACCACGTGTCGATCTGGCTCGCGCTGTACGCCTGATCTCGCCGCGCAGGCGAGTTCAGCGGGCCAGCGCGGAAACCAGGTCTTCGACGGAAGTGACCGGCCGGTCGCAGACGTACCCGCGGCAGACGTAGGCGGCGGCTCGTCCGTCCACCAGCTGTCGCCCGGCCAGCAGCGGCACCTCCTCGGCCTCCGGTGGTCCGGCCACCGCGACCGCACCGCCCGGCGCGTGCCTGCGTGCGGCGACGGACAGCGCGGTCCGGTCCTCGTCGGTCTCCCCCGCCACCGCGACCTGGGTCGGGCCGTGCGCGAGCGCTTCCGCCGCGGCCATCCAGTGGCCTGCGAAGCGCGGAGCTCGCTCGGCGATCAGGCCCGCCCTGGTCAGCGCCTGCTC
>NZ_JAFRFW010000851.1:0-10140 GCF_017434145.1 Saccharopolyspora sp.
AGCGCGACCGCCACGAACGCCGCCGCGATCATGACCAGGCCGACGACCCACAACCCGGCCCGCTGCGATCCCGTCACGTCGCGCAGCGCACCGGTGACGTACGGCGCGGCGAACCCGCTGATGTTGCCCAGCGAGTTGATCAGCGCGATACCGCCCGCGGCAGCGGCCCCGGACAGGAACGTGCTCGGCAACGCCCAGAACGTCGGAAGCGCCGCGCACACCCCCACCGCGCACACCGTCACCGCGATCATCGCCAGGATCGGGTTGCCCAGGTACAGCGCGATGGGAATGCACACCCCGCCGAGCAGCATCGGCAGCGCCACGTGCCAGACGCGCTCGCGGGTGCGGTCGCCGTGGGCGGCCCAGAACACCATCGCCACCGCGCCGATCACGTACGGCACCGCTGTGACCAGGCCGGACTGCACGGTGGAGAGCTTGGTGCCGTACTGCTGCTCGAAGCCGTCGATGATCGTCGGCAGGAAGAACCCGAGCGCGTAGAGCCCGTAGGAGATCCCGAAGTAGACGAACGCCAGCGCCGGGATCCGCGGGTGCGTCAGCGCCTTGCGCAGCGGCCAGTGGTGCGCCTGCTCCGTTTCGCGCCGCTCGGCCGCCAGCTGTTCGCCGAGCCATTCCCGTTCGCCCGCGGTGAGCCACTTGGCCTGCTCCGGGCGGTCGGTCAGGTAGAACCAGGTCGCCACGGCCAGCAGCATCGCGGGCACGCCTTCGACCAGGAACATAAACCGCCAGCCGGACAACCCGAACACCCCGTGCCCGGCGTCGATCAGCAGGCTGGACACGGTCGCGCCGATGGCGCTGGAGACCGGCACCGCGGTCATGAACAGCGCGACCGCCTTCGCCCGCTGCGCGGCCGGGAACCAGTAGGTCAGGTACAGGATGATGCCGGGGAAGAACCCGGCCTCGGCGATGCCCAGCAGGAACCGCAGCACGATCAGCCCGGTCGCGCTCGGCACGAACGCCATGATCGTGGCCAGCACACCCCAGGTGATCATGATCCGGGCCAGCCAGCGGCGCGCGCCGAACCGGTGCAACGCCAGGTTGCTCGGCACTTCCAGCACCAGGTAGCCGAGGAAGAAGATGCCCGAGGCGAGCCCGAACGCGGTGGCGGTCATGCCGAGTTCGTCGTTCATGCCGTTCGGACCGGCGAACCCGATGTTGACCCGGTCCAGGTAGTTGACGAAGTACAGCAGGCACAGGAAGGGCATCAGCCGGAGCGAGACCTTGCGCAGGACCCGGGTGCCGGCGGCGGCATCGGTGCTGTTCACCGGAACGTCCTATTCCGCACCGGTGACGCGGGTCAAGCCCGCCGCCCGCGAAGAGGTCCCCGGCACAGTGTGCGCGAACGTGCGACCGATACGATTCAGAACATGGCACAACGTCCGATTGCCCTGGTCACAGGCGCGTCCCGTGGAATCGGGGCCGCCGTCGCACGCTCCCTGGCCGAGACCCACGACGTGCTGCTGGGTGGCCGGGACGGCGGGGCGTTGCGGACCCTGGCGAGCCAGGTCGAAGGTGCGAAGCCGTGGCCGGTGGAGCTGACCGATTCCGCGTCGGTGGCCGACGCGGTCTCCGGCATCGATCGGCTGGACGTGCTGGTGCACAGCGCGGGCCTGGTGGAGCTCGGCCCGGTCTCCGATCTGCCGGTGGATTCGTGGCGTCGCACGTTCGAGCTGAACCTGTTCGCGGTCACCGAGCTGACCCGGCTGCTGCTGCCCGCGCTGCGGGCGGCGGAGGGCCACGTCGTGCTGGTCAACTCGGGATCCGGACTGTCCGCGAAGCCAAACTGGGGCTCCTACGCCGCCAGCAAGTTCGCGCTGCGGGCGTTCGCGGACACCCTGCGCGCCGAGGAAGCGGACGTGCGGGTGACCTCGGTCTTCCCGGGCCGGGTGGACACCGACATGCAGCGCGAGGTGCGCGTTTCCGAAGGCGGCGAGTACCAGCCGGAGCACTACCTGCGCCCGGAGTCCGTCGCCGCCCCGGTCGTTTCCGCGGTGCACGCCTCCCGCGACGCGCACCTCACCGAGATCGTCGTCCGCCCGTCCTGAGCACTTCTCGCTCGTAATAGCGAGCAGTCGATACTCACGCCTATTCATCGGCGCTACCGCATGAGCGCATGAAAAAGGGAGGGTGCCAGGGGCGCCCTCCCTTTTCGCTGCGCAGCGGCTACATGACCTGAATCTCGACCCGGCGATCGCTTTCCTGGTTCCCTTGCGCGGCACCTCGTCCGACGGCTTCGAGGCGCTCCGCGGGCACTCCGGCCTCCTTGAACTTGTCGGCGACGGCTTGCGCCCGCTGCTGGGACAATTCCTGGTCCTGCGGCTTCGGTGTGCCGGTGTTGGCGATGAACCCGGCGATGGTGAACCGCAGCTCCTGCGGGGCCGACTTGGCCAGCTCGGCCGCCTTGGTGGCGGTCTGCTTGCCCTGCTCGGTCAGGTTCGCGGTGTCCGGTTCGAAGGTGATCGGGCGCTGCTGCAGCGCCTGATCGATCTGCTGCTGCAGCGCCGCCTTCGCTGCTGCCGGGTCAGGCTTCGGGGGCTGCTGCTGTTGCTGCTGCTCGGGCGCCGGTGCTGCGGGTGGCACCTCGCCCTCTTGGCCCCCTTGGCCCTGCTGCTGTCCGCCGGAGCACCCGGCCACCAGCGCCGCGGCGAAAGCGATTCCGGCGACGGCGTTCGTGGCTTTGATTCGGTCCATGCCAACCTCCGCTGTCGGGAGCTCGCCGGACGTTCCGCCGGCGCGTCGTCCGACCGGTGGCCCCGTGCCACGGACCCGGACCGCCCGGCGAGCGGGGTGTGCTCCATTCCATTCCGAGCGGTCCGGTTGAGCAGGTCGAGCGACCCAGCGCAACGCGAACGTGTGATGTCCGCGATCGAACGTGAACCGATTTCGCCTCCCCGCCTCGACAGAAGTTACTGCTAAGTAATACGCTCGGGTTACCGACGAGTAAGGCCATGTCCGACACAAGCGGGGCCGGCTCGGACCACCAGTGCGCGCAGAGGGAGCCTCGAATGGGCCACTACAAGAGCAACATCCGCGACCTCGAATTCAACTTGTTCGAGGTGTTCAAGGTGCAGGACCGGCTCGGCACCGGCGCCTTCGAGCAGTCCGATGAGGACACCGTCCGCGGTGTGCTCACCGAGCTGAACACGCTGGCCACCGGCCCGCTCGCGGAGTCCTTCGAAGAGGGTGACCGCACCCCGGCCCAGTTCGACCCCAAGACCCACTCGGTGACGCTGCCCGAGGCGTTCAAGAAGTCCTACCAGCAGGTCATGGACGGCGAGTGGTGGCGGCTCGGGCTGCCCGACGAGCTCGGCGGCTACGGCATCCCGCCCACCGTCCAGTGGGCCTCGGCCGAGCTGATGCTCGGCGCCAACCCGGCGATCTTCATGTACATGGCCGGGCCGAACTTCGCGACGATCCTGTGGAACAACGGAACCGAGCAGCAGCGCCGCTGGGCCGAGCTGATGATCGAGCGCGGCTGGGGCGCCACGATGGTGCTGACCGAGCCGGACGCGGGCTCCGACGTGGGCGCCGGTCGCACCAAGGCCGTGCAGCAGGACGACGGCTCGTGGCACCTGGAGGGCGTGAAGCGGTTCATCACCTCCGCCGACCAGGACATGACCGAGAACATCATGCACCTGGTGCTGGCCCGCCCCGAAGGCGAAGGCATCGAGAACAAACCCGGCACCAAGGGCCTGAGCCTGTTCCTGGTGCCGAAGTTCCACTTCGACGACCAGACCGGTGAGTCCGGTGCGCGCAACGGCGCCTACGTCACCAACGTCGAGCACAAGATGGGCCTGAACGCCTCGGCGACCTGCGAGCTGACCTTCGGCCAGCACGACGTCCCGGCCAAGGGCTGGCTGCTCGGCGAGGTGCACGACGGCATCGCCCAGATGTTCCAGGTCATCGAGTACGCGCGGATGATGGTCGGCACCAAGGCCATCGGCACGTTGTCCACCGGCTACCTCAACGCGCTGGAGTACGCCAAGGAGCGGGTGCAAAGCGCCGACCTGACCCGGACCACGGACAAGACCGCCCCGCGGGTCACGATCACCAACCACCCCGACGTGCGCCGGATCCTGATGCTGCAGAAGGCGTACGCGGAGGGGCTGCGCGCGGTGTACCTGTACACCTCGACCTACCAGGACCAGATCGCGCAGGGCAAGGCCACCGGTGCGGACGTCGCGCTGGCCGAGCAGGTCAACGACCTGCTGCTGCCGATCGTCAAGGGCGTGGGCTCGGAGCGGGCCTACGAGATGCTGACGCTGTCGCTGCAGACCCTCGGCGGCTCCGGCTACCTGCAGGACTACCCCATCGAGCAGTACATCCGGGACGCCAAGATCGACAGCCTGTACGAGGGCACCACGGCGATCCAGGCGCAGGACTTCTTCTTCCGCAAGATCGTGAAGAACAACGGCGCGGCGCTCGGGCACATCGCCGAGCAGGTGCAGCAGACGCTGCAGGCCGACGGCGCGGACGACCGGCTGAAGGAAGAGCGGGCGCTGGTCGCGCAGGCGCTGGACGACGCGCAGGCCACCCTCGGCGCGGTGTTCGGGTTCCTGACCTCCGCGCAGGAGGACGTCAACAACGTCTACAAGGTCGGCCAGCACGCCGTGACCGTGCTGATGAGCATGGGCGACCTGCTGATCGGCTGGCTGCTGCTGCGCCAGGCCGAGGTGGCCCAGGCCGCGCTGGACGGCGGCGCCTCCGCCAAGGACCAGCCCTACTACCAGGGCAAGGTCGCGGTGGCGCGGTTCTTCAGCAAGAACGTGCTGCCGGAGCTGGCCTCCCGGCGCAAGATCGTCGAGTCCGCCGACAACGCGATCATGGACCTGGACGAGGCCGCTTTCTGATCGTCCCGGACGAAACGAGGCGGGCGCCCCACATCGGGGCGCCCGCCTTTTTCGTCGGTGCGGGTCAGGGCCGCACGAGCGTCTTGAGCGACTCGCGGTCGGCCATCCTGCGGTAGCCCTCCGGGACGCCGTCCAGGTCGGTGGTGTGGTCGAACACCCGGCCCGGCTGGATCTTGCCGGAGAGCACGTCCGGCATCAGCTCCTCGATGTAGGCGCGGGCGGGGCACACGCCGCCGCCGAGCGCGACGTTGCGCATGAAGATCTCGCGCACGTCGACGCCCTCGCCGTCTTGCGGCACGCCGACGTAGCCGACGCCGCCGCCGTCCCGGGCCAAGCGCAGCGCCATGCTCAGCGAGTCGCCGGTTCCGACGCACTCCAGCACCGCGTGCGCGCCCTGTCCGCCGGTCAGCTCGCGCAGCCGCTCGACGCCCTCGGCGCCGCGTTCCGGGATCACGTCGGTGGCGCCGAACTCGCGGGCCAGATCGGTGCGGTCGGTGTGCCTGCCCATGATGACGATCCGCTCGGCACCGAGCCGGGACGCGGCCAGCACCCCGCTGACACCGACGGCGCCGTCACCGACGACGGCCACCGTGTCGCCCTTGCGCACCCCGGCGGAAACCGCGGCGTGGTGCCCGGTCGGGAACACGTCGGCGAGCGTCAGCAGCGAGGGCAGCAGCGCGTCGTCCGGCTCCACCGGCAGCTTCACCAGCGTGCCGTCCGCGACCGGTACGCGGACCGCCTCGCCCTGCGCCCCGTCGTTGCCGGGCGAGCCCCAGATACCGCCCTGCACGCATGAGGTGTGCAGCGAATCCCGGCAGAACTCGCATTCGCCGTCGGAGTAGGTGAACGGGGAAACGACCAGGTCGCCCCGTTGCAGACCGGTCACCGCCGAGCCGGTCTCCTCGACGACGCCGATGAACTCGTGGCCGATCCGCTGGCCCTGCTCGTCGGCGCCCATGCTCTTGTACGGCCACAGGTCGCTGCCGCACACGCAGGTCAGGCTCACCCGCACGATGGCGTCGGTCGGCTCGAGCAGCGCCGCGTCGGCGACCTGCTCCACGCGCACGTCCCCCGCACCGTGGATCACGGTGGCACGCATTCGGACACCTCCGGAATCGATTCGTCTTCCCCTGGTTCGACGTCCGGAGCGGATGCACGTATTTCGATCCGGGCATGTGGGAAGACCCACCGCAGCGCGAAAAGGCCGGCCCCCTTCCGCGCGGGAAGAGGGCCGGCCAGGTCGGTTCGCGCCGATCAGGGCTTGGGCGGTGATGGCCCGCAGTGGATGATCGGCTGCGGGTTGTACACCGTCTTGCTGGGCTTCTCGGTGGTCACCTTGCCCGTCTTGACGTCTCGCAGGGTGCGGGTGTCGGTGACGGTGAACCCGCCGGTGCCCTTGCTGGTGCTGCACGGCTGGCCCGGCGGGACGACCTTCTCGTGCGGCGGCTTCTCATCCGTGCGCGGACCGGTCTGCGAGGTCACGTCGTACTGCTTGGTGCCCCAGAACTGGATCTTGATCGAGGAGGGCGTCCACTGCGTCGTGATCATGACCCCGCTGTTGAGGGTGTTCTTGAACTTCACGTCGATGACGCTGCTGCCGTCCGGGTTCTGGAACACCGTCGCCTCGCGACCCGGGGGGTAGCGGCTGATGTAGTAGCTGTGCTCCTTGTGCTCCACGTCCTTCACGCCTGCGAAGTAGGAGGCGTTGTAGAGCGTGGTGGCGAACTGCGAGATCCCGCCGCCGACGGCCTTCGCCGGGCGGCCGTCCTCGATGATCCCGGACTCGACGTAACCCTGCGGAACGCCGCGCGGGCCGGTGTGGCCGTTCAGGCTGAACGTCTCGCCCGGTTTGATGACCGCGCCGTTGACCTGCTCGGCGACCCGCCGGATGTTCGCCCCGGAGGCGGGCTCGAACCCGCCGGTCTCGAACTCGCTGATGACCTCGCGGATGCCGAGCCCGTTGGCCTGCTCGGTGGTGAACGGCGGCGGCTGCTGCTGGTAGATCGCCTGGACGCTGCGACCGTCCCGCTTCTTGTAGATGTCCAGCAGCTTCTCGAAGCTCTTGTTCCAGTCCACCCCGCGGCCTTCGACCGACGGGCGGACCACCGGTTTGCCGCCTTCGAGCACGATCTGGGCGTCCTGGCCGGGCTTGATCGTGTCGCGCAGCTGCGGTTCCACCCCGCCGACCACGGCCGGGACGTCCACGCCCGCGCGCAGGCCGCCGTCGCCGTCCGGCTCGAAGCGCAGCGAGGCCGCGATGGTCTCCGGGGAGATCGCGGCGTCGTGCCCCTCACCGCGGACGGTCACCGGACCGGACACCGCCGGCTGCGCGACCTCGCGCAGCGCCTTCTGCACGCCTTCCTTGGTGGTGGTCACCGGCTGCTCGGAGTACGGGATCCGCACCGGGCCGTTGATCGCCCACTTCGACAGCACCACGTCGGTCGCCGACGAGAGGTCGACCGTGCGGCCCGTGACCGGGTCCACCGGCACCGGAGTGGCGCCCTCGAAGCGGATGGTGCCCTCCGCGGGCGCGCGGTCCAGCTGCGGTTTCACCTGCTCCAGGGCCTGGCGGACCTGAGCGCGGTCGGCCGAGCTGGCGGGGGTGATCTCGCGTTCGGTGAACAGCGAGGTGATCCGGGTGATCGGGTTCAGCGGCTGCGAACCGGCGCGTTCGACGGTCTCGCCCCAGTCCATCCGCAGCCCGGCGTCGTCCGGCGAAAGGCTCGCCTGGGTCTCCCCGGTGGTCAGCCGGATCGGTTCGTGCAGGCCGGCTTCCAGCTGGTTCTTGAGCTTGCGCTCGGCGGCGGTCTTGCTCATCCCGCCGATCTGCACGTCGGCGACGGTGGTGCCGCGCGGCACGCTGCCGCTGCTGAAGAACAGATCACCGAGGTAGAGCAGTGCCAGCGCACCGACCGCGATGCCCGCGCCGATGCCCGCGCGCACCAAGCGGCTGCGGTTCTGCGGGCGCGGCTTCGGGCCTTCCGGTGGGTCCGCGGAGAAACCGCCGACGCCGCCGGCGAACGACCAGGTCGGCTGCTCCTGCGGCTGGACCCGCGGGATGGTGTCGGTGCGTTCGGTGTCGTGCTCGGGGAACCGCGCGGTCTGCTGCTGCGAGCTTCCGCCGATGATGCCGATGAAGTCCGTCGGTGAGGCGTAGGTCTGCTCGGTGGCCGCGGCCGGTTCGGTGCCGGGCACCGGAGGGATCGTCGCGGTGCGCTCGGCGTCGGACTCCGGCGGTTGCTCACCGGAGGCGCCGGAAGCCGCGGTCGTCCCGGTGCCGTCGATCCGTTCCGTGCCCTCGGACTGCGCGCCGGACTGCGAGATGGGGCGGGTGCCCTGCTCGGTCAGCTCGCCCGCGAGCTGCCCGTGCTGCGATTCCGCGGTGGTTGATCCGGTCGGCGGAGCCTGGGCGGAGTCGGCGTGATCGGCTTCAGCCGTGCCGGTTTGTCCGGTCCGGCCCGATTGATCCGCTTGGCCGGACTGCTCGGCGGCGAGCCTCCCCGCCGAGATGCGGGTGGTCCGCTCGCCCGCGGACTCCGGCGAGGTCGCTTCCCGGTCGGTGCCGGTCGTGTCGCCGGAGCCGGATTCCTTCTCGGCCGGGCCCGGCCGGTCCGAACCCCGATGCGGGTCGTCGTCCGGCGGGACGTCGTAGTTTTCCGGCACCGCTTCCCCTTCATCGTCTGGTCGTGCGGCGGGATGCACAGCGAACAGGCGTCGGGCCCAGCCCGTCAAGAACGCCGGTCGGCGCACCGGACCGGTCGCGGCCACCGGGACTCCCAGCCACCGGGCCTCCCGGTGACCCCGAAGCAGGGCCGAGGTCAGCGCGCGATCACAGGTACAGGCCGGTGCCCTGCTCGGTCTGCTCGCTGGCCACGGCGTGCAGGTCTCGCTCCCGCATCACCAGGTAGGACTGGCCCTGCACCTCGACCTCGAACTGCTCCTCGGGGTTGAACAGCACCTGGTCGCCGACCTTGACGGCCCGCACGTGGCTGCCCACCCCGAAGACCTCGCCCCAGAGGAGCCGCTTGGCCATCTGGGCGGTCGCCGGAATCACGATGCCGCCGCTGCTGCGACGTTCCCCGGATTCCGCAGAGACCCGCACCATGACCCGGTCATGCAGCATCTGGATCTCAAGCTTGGCATCGGTCACTCGAAAAGTTTACGACCCGGCCCACCGAAGCCTTCCGAGCGGGGAGCCCCTCATGAACCGGCGTCCATCCCGCCCATGATCAATGGCAGCCGGTCCGGGCCGGAGCCGCCGACCCGCACCGGAACTCCCCAGTCCTGCCTGGTCAGGTGGCAGGTGGGGTGCTCCACCCCCGGATCGTCGGTGCAACTGGCGGCCTGCGCGACGACGTGCAGCACGCCGTGCTCGACGTCGTCGGCGAGCACCAGCCGCCGGGTCAGGTCCGTCCCCGTGCCCGCGCCTTCGACCAGCAGCTCCGCCGGTGACGCGGTGATCTCCAGCCGGGTGGACGGGCCGTAGCGCTCGTCGAGCTTGCTGCCCGGCGGCGGGGTGAACACCACCGCCAGCTCCACCGAGCCCGGCGCGACATCGGTCGCGGGACGCGTGACCTGCTGCGACGCGCCTTCGATGAGCCGATCGGAGACGCCGGGCGGCACCGGGCGCTCCAGCTTGTGCGCGGCCGAGGCGACCACCACGAGCTCGCCGTCGACCAGCGTCGCCCCGGAAGGTTCGGCCAGGTGCGTGGCCAACGTGGAGACCTCGTCCGATGCCGGATCGTAACGTCGCACCGCGCCGTTGTAGGTGTCGCAGACCGCGACCGAACCGTCCGGCAGCGCCGCGACGCCCAGCGGGTGCTGGAACAACGCGCCATCGGCGGGACCGTCCGCGTGCCCGAAGTCGAACAGCCCGCGGCCGACCGCGGTGCGCACCGCGAACCCGTCCCCGTCCGGCTCGATCCAGCGCAGCGCCGAGGTCTCCGAGTCGGCCAGCCACAGCCGCTCACCACCGTCGGCGAGCCCGGACGGCTGGGCGAAGAACGCCTCCGGCGCCGCGCCGTCCCGCAGCCCTTCGACGGTGGTGCCCGCCAGCCTGCGCAGCTTCCCGCCGGTCGGGTCGAACAGGCCGAGCGTGTGGTTGCCCGCCATCGCGATCACCACACCGCCTGCGGGCTCCCACCAAGCGACGTCCCACGGGCTGGTGAGGGGGATGTCCAGCGCAGGTCCGCCGTCCTCGCCGTCGCGCCACTGCTGTCCCGTGCCCGCGATGGTGGTCACCGCGCCGTCCGCGAGCCACACCCCGCGCAGC
>NZ_JAFRFW010000852.1:0-2366 GCF_017434145.1 Saccharopolyspora sp.
ACGTCCGACCCGCCGGATCCAGCTGCCCGTCCCGGGCCAGGCCCAGCAGCCCGGCGCCCAGGCCCAGCAGCCCGGCACGCCGACCCGCAGCGACAAGTCCCGCTGAGCCACCTCGGGAAACGGCCGCGCAGCGCCGCCACCCGAGGCGCCTGATCGAACCCTCCGAGCAGACATGCGCGCCCGGACCGCTCGCTCAGGCGAAAGATCTCCGGGCTGCGAAGCCCGACCTCACAGCTGAGGTTCCGCGCGGTACGCGGTGGCGAACCGCGGACGCCCGGCCAGGTCCGTGTGATCCTCCACCTCGCACAGGACCCTCCTGGCCTTCAACAACGCGGGCACCGATCCGCCGTGGGTGTCGTCGTGCTCGATCGCCATGCCGCCGCCGTGCCGCAGCAGCCGCGCGCCGCAAGCGATCACCTGCCGGACCACGTCCAGCCCGTCGCGGTCGCCGAACACGGCCTCGTGCGGATCGTGCTCGCGCACTTCCGGCGGCACCGGCGTGCCCTCCGGCACGTACGGCGGATTGCACAGCACCAGGTCGACCAGGCCTTCCAGGTCCATCAGCAACGTCGGGTCGTGCACATCGCCCGCGTGCAGCCGGGTCGGCGTGTCGCCCGCGGCGGCCTGCTGGTCGATGTTGTGCCTCGCCCAGGTCAGCGCGTTCGTGTCCAGCTCGACCGCGTGCACCGTCGCGTCGGGGCGCGCGTTGGCCACGGCCAGCGCGAGCGCGCCGGTGCCGGTGCAAAGGTCGACGACGGTGGGATGCTCGATCCCTTCGAGCGTGGCCAGTCCCCAGGCGAGCAGCAGCTCGGTCTCCGGGCGCGGGACGAACACGCCGGGACCGACGCTGAGCGTCACGTTGCCGAGGGTCGCGGTGCCCACGAGGTGCTGCAACGGCACCCGCTCGGCCCGCTGCCGCACCAGCGCGTGCAGCGCTTCCACCACGGGCGGATCCACCAGCGGCACCATCATCAACTTGGTCCGCTCCACCCCTAGCAGGTGGGCGGCCAGCAGTTCGGCGTCGGTGCGCGGGCTCGGCACGCCTGCCGCGGACAACATGCGTGCCGCTTCGAGGATGGCCAGGCGCAGTGGCTGTCGAGTCACGGGGCAAGCTTAGAGCGCGTGATCTCCGGACCCGCTCAGGCGAGGCCCGAAAACGCCGGAACGGCTGCGCTCACCCGGTCGAGGCGAGGCGTTCCTCCCGGTCGGCGGTGATCAACGCGCCCAGCACGCCGTCCAGGTCGCCGTCGAGCACGTGCTCGAGGTTGTACGCCTTGTAATTGACCCGGTGATCGGAGATCCGGTTCTCCGGGAAGTTGTAGGTGCGCACCCGCTCGGAGCGGTCCACGGTGCGCACCTGGCTGCGACGGGTCTCGGCCGCTTCGCGCTCGGCCTCCTCGTCGGCCATCGCCTGCAGCCGCGCACGCAGCACGTGGATCGCGCGCAGCTTGTTCTGCAGCTGGGACTTCTCGTTCTGGCAGGAGACGACGACCCCGGTGGGCAGGTGCGTGATCCGCACCGCCGAGTCGGTCGTGTTCACGCTCTGCCCGCCGGGGCCCGAGGACCGGTAGACGTCGATGCGCAGGTCCTTCTCGTCCACCTCGACCTCGACGTCCTCGGTCTCGGGGTAGACCAGCACCCCGGCCGCCGAAGTGTGCACCCGGCCCTGGGACTCCGTGACCGGCACCCGCTGCACCCGGTGCACGCCGCCCTCGAACTTCAGCTTCGACCACACGCCGTCCGGGCCCGGATCGGCCTTCTCCTTCACCGAGACCGTGACGTCCTTGTAGCCGCCGAGTTCGGATTCGGTGGAGCCCAGCACCTCGGCGCGCCAGCCCTGGCGCTCGGCGAAGCGCAGGTACATCCGCAGCAGATCGCCCGCGAACAACGCGGATTCCTCGCCGCCCTCACCGGATTTGATCTCCAGCAGCACGTCCGAGGAGTCGCGCTGGTCGCGCGGCAGCAGCAGCTCGGTGAGCCTGGCCTCCAGCGCGGGCAGCGAGTCGGCGAGCGATTCGGCCTCCGCGGCGAACGCCGGGTCCTCGTCGGCGAGTTCGCGGGCCGTGGCCAGGTCGGAACGCACCCGGTGCCATTCCCCGGCGGCCTTGGCCACCGGGGTGAGTTCGGCGTAGCGGCGCCCCAGTTTGCGCGCGTTTGCCTGGTCGGCGTGCACGTCCGGTTCGGCGAGCCGCCGTTCCAGCTCCGCATGCTCGGCGAGCAGCTCTTCGAGCTTCGAAGTCTCCACGGCAACCTTCTTCTCGACCGGTACAGGTGCGGCATGACAACGGCGCCCGCCCCGCGCGTCGCGGGAGCGGGCGCCGTCGGCTCAGCTACTTCTTGGTGCGAGCGCCCTGCGGGCGGCGGCC
>NZ_JAFRFW010000853.1:0-4917 GCF_017434145.1 Saccharopolyspora sp.
ACGAACACGTCCGCCGCCCGCAGCACGCCGATCTGCGGGAACGACGGCGCCACGGTGAAATTCTCCGGCACCGCCCCGAGTTCGCCCGCGTCGACCGCACCGGTGGCGAGCACGACTCGCCACGGCGTGTCGGCGAACGAGGCCACGCAGGTGCGGAAGAACTCCGGCCTGCGGGTGTGCGCGGTGCCCAGCGAGATGTAGAGCAGCGGCGAACCCGGCGGCGTGAACGGTTCTTCGTGGCGGTCGAGGGACGGCCCGACGAATCGGACCCCCTCGTCGAACTCGTCACCACCGGGCTGGAACGCGCGGGGTGCGAACACGATGGTCGTTCCCGCGGGTGATCCGGCCATCGGATCGGGTAGCGACACCCCGTGTTCGGCGGCGAACGCCGCCATCTCGGATCGGACCGCTACCAGCCGCGGGTGGCCGAAGTCGAACCGCTCCGGCATGAACGTCCCGCCGCCCAGGAGATTCGTGCTCAGCGCGATGCCGCGCGCACCCAGCTTCTCCGCGATCATCGAGCCGAACGGGCTGATCGCGTCGAAGCACACCACGTCCGGCCGGTCGAGGCCGAAGTGCTCGACCAGCACGGGCAGGTCCGCGCGGATCTCGGCGAGCACGCCCTCCAGCAGCACCGCGAGTTGTTCGGCGCCGAAGGATTCGCCGCCCGCACCGGGTTCGGCCACCGGCAGCGCACCGGGCAGCCGGACCGGCTCGGCACCCGCCTGCCGCACCGTGTGCAGCATCCGCTCCCCGGTGGCGAAGCTGACCCGGTGCCCGCGGCGGACGAGCTCGGCGACCAGCGGCAGCGTCGGGTTCACGTGCCCCGGTGCGGGTGGGGCTTCGAACGCGATGTGGCTCATGCGCCGCTTCGCTCGCGGAGGAACTTCAGCGCGGTGTCGGCGTGCGTGCCCATGTTGAACTCGCTGCGCACCGTTTCCAGCAGCGTGCGGTCCTGGCCGATGACGAAGGTGTGCCGCTTCACCGGCAGCGGACCGAACCGGCGCTTGACGCCGAAGATCCGCGCGACGGCCCCGTCGGTGTCGGACAGCAGCGGGTACTGGAACGAGTTGGTGCGGGCGAACTCCGCCTGCTTGTCGACGGGGTCGGTGCTGATGCCCACCGGCTGCGCCCCGAGCTCGGCGAACTCCGCGGACAGGTCGCGGAAGTGGCAGCTCTCCGCGGTGCAGCCCGAGGTCATCGCCGCCGGGTAGAAGAACAGCACCACCGGGCCGTGCGCGAGCAGTTCGGAGAGCTTGCGTTCCGCGCCGTGCTGGTCGGGCAGTGCGAAGTCGTCGATCGTCGCGCCGATGTGCATCCGGGCTCCTCGAAGTCGATCGCGGGTGATCCACCGTGGAGTTTGCCGCATCCGGGCCACGGGTAGGGCACGGCCAAGCGGCACCGCAGCACAGCGGTGCTTCACCGATCGACACGGAGGTTGTGCGATGAGCGCCAGTCTGAACGGCGCGAAGGTGGCGTTCCTGGTGGCCCAGGACGGCATCGAGCAGGTGGAGCTGACCCAGCCGTGGAAGGCCGTGCAGGACGCGGGCGGCACACCCGAGCTGGTGTCGGTGGCGCCCGGTTCGGTGCAGGGCCGGGACGGCCTGGAGAAGGCGGACACGTTCACCGTGGACAAGGTCGTCAGCGAGGTCTCGCCGGACGAGTACGACGGCTTGGTGCTGCCCGGCGGTGTGGCGAATCCGGACGCGCTTCGCACCGAGCCGAGCGCGGTGCGCTTCGTCGGCACCTTCTTCTCGCAGCAGAAGCCGGTCGCCGCGATCTGCCACGGCCCGTGGACGCTGGTCGAGGCGGACGTGGTTCGCGGCCGCCGGGTCACCTCCTACCCGAGCCTGGCCACGGATCTGCGCAACGCGGGCGCGGAATGGGTCGACGAGGAGGTCGTCGTCGACTCCGGCCTGGTGACCAGCCGCAACCCGAACGATCTGCCCGCGTTCTGCGACAAGCTCGTGGAAGAGGTCGCCGAGGGCAAGCACCGCGCGCAGGCCCGCAGCGCTTGATCCGGCCCGCGCGCATCGCGCGGCGGATCGGAGGCCCTGAGATTTAATTGGAGTGGTCGATGAAACTCGCGTTCCTGCAAGACGTCTACGAACGCCGCGGGCCGTTCGCGACGGTGTACCTGGACACCTCGGCGGATGCCGAGGACGCGAAGAAGGCCGTGCAGCTGCGGTGGCGTTCGGCGCGTGAGCAGCTCACCGACCAAGGTGCCGACGAGGACACGCTGCGCGCATTGGACGACACCGTCGATCGGCACGAGTACCGCACCGGCCGCCGCGGCCAGGTGCTGGTCGCCACCGGCGGCGAGGTCGTGTTCAACGAGGAGCTGCCGGAACCGCCGACCGACGCTTCCGACGACGAGAAGGTGCACTACGGCACGCTGCCGCACCTGATGCCGTACCTGCGGCTGCGGGCTTCCAAGATCCCGCACGTCGTCGCGCTGGTCGATCACGTCAACGCGGAGCTCACGATCGCCCCGGCGGGCGGCGAGCCGCAGACCCGGCGGGTTCAGGGCGGTGAGCACCCGGTGCACAAGGCCCACGTCGGGGGCCACGACGAGAACGAGAAGCGCTTCCAGCACGCGGTCGAGGAGCAGTGGCAGCACAACGCCCGCGAGGCCGCCGACGAACTCGCCAAGCAGGCGATGCGCATCGGCGCCGAAGCGGTCGTGCTGGCCGGTGATCCGCAGCAGCGCAAGCTCGTGCACGAGGCGCTGCCGGACAACATCCGGGAGCGCACGGTGCAGACCGAGGCGAGCCACCTGGATCGCAAGGCGTCCGGCGAGAGCTTGCGCCGCGAGGTCGACGACACCGTGGCGCACGCCGTGGAGGCCCGCGCGAACGAGACGGTGCGCGAGTTCGAGCAGGAACGCGGCAGGCACGAACGCGCCGTCGAAGGCTGGGAACGCGTGATCGGCGCCCTGCAGCGCGGCCAGGTCCGGACCCTGCTGTGGTCCCGCCCGGAGTCGGTGACCTGGCTGCACGTCGGTCCGCTGCCGAACCAGATCGCGCTCGAGCAGCGCTCGCTCACGGACATGGGCGTGGCGAGCCCCGGCACCGCGCCCGCGAGTGCGGCGACCGCGTGGGCGGTGGCGGGCACCGATGCCGAACTGGTGCTGGTCGATCCGGAGAAGGTCGAGCTCGACGGCGGAGTCGGCGCGATCCTGCGCTACAGCGACGGCTGAGGGCCTGCCGCGGAACGTGAACCGAGACCCCGCGTCGAAAGGGGAAAGCATGACGACGACGCGTGAGACGCTGAAGGCTTCGCTGTCCGGCGTCGATTTCCCGGCGAGCAAGGACCAGCTGGTCGAGTTCGCCAACAACAACGGTGTCGACGAGGAGACCGTGCGGGCGCTGCGGGCGATGCCGCCCGCCGACTACGACAACGTCACCGAGGTGGTGCGCTCGGTCCCGCTGGAGCGGGGCGAGGAGGAGGGCCAGTCGGATTCCGACAAGGCTCAGCAGAACCGTCAGCCGCAGAAGGGCGGCTTGGCCGAGCACCAGGCCGAGGTCCCGGCGAACCCGATCGTCGAGGAGTTGGGGGAGAACCGGGGCAGCTGAGCCGGTTGCGCTCGGTCTTTCCGCGATCGAGCGAGTTCAGCGCGCTGGAGGCGCCGGGCTGATCCCCGGCGCCTTCGGCATGTCCGGCCCCGTCCGGCTCGTCCTCTCCGAGTGAACGGCCTGTTCGTCCAATCTAGTGGGACCAACGGTCCGTTCACTCGGAAAATCGACACGCCCGCGCCTTACCCGGCCGGGGATCGTGTGTTCGGAGTGAGCGGACCGTGCCCCCGGGAAGAGCGGGCGAACGGGTCCCGCACTTCGGAAAGTCCGGCCGACGAGATCGCGGAATTCGCTATGCTGCCGGGGCGGGGAGGGCTGACCGAGGGGGAGCCTGAGTTGAACCGGCCCACGATCATCGACATCGCGCGCCGCGTGGGCGTGTCCAAGGCCGCGGTGTCCTACGCGCTCAACGGCCGCGCGGGTGTTTCGGCCGCGACGCGCGAACGCGTCCTCGACGTCGCCGCCCAGCTCGGCTGGGAGTCCGGCGGCCCGGCCCGCACTCCGGCCGCGGACCGCACCGGCAGCGTCGGCGTCGTGCTGTCCCGCCCGCCGGACGAGCTGCGGTCCGATCCGCTCGTGGTGCAGTGGTTGTCCGGGGTGGAGGCCGCGTTGGCGCAGCACGGCTTGTCGTTGCAGCTGGCGCTGACTCCGGACCAGGACGCCGAGCTGCTGACCTATCGCCGCTGGTGGGCCGAGCGCCGCATCGACGGCATGATCGTCACCGACCTGCGCGCCTGCGACCCGCGCCCGCAACTGCTGCGCGAACTCGGCATTCCCGCCGTCGTCGTCGGTGACCACGAGCGCTTCGGCAACGTCGCGGTGCTGCGCCACATCGAGCGCGAAGAGGTGCACGCCGTCGTCGATCACCTGGCGTCGCTGGGGCATCGCCGGATCGGCCACGTCCAAGGCGGTCCCGATCTGCAGCACACCCAGCACCGCAGCGCCGCGTTGCGCGGGCGGGTGCGCGAACGCCTCGGCACCGACCTGGTCAAAGCCGAGGCCGACAGCACCGAATCCGGTGGTGTGCGGGCGAGTTGGCGGCTGCTGGCCGCGGACCCGCCGCCCACGGCGATCGTCTACGACAGCGCGGTGATGGCGGTCGCGGTCGTGGCGCGCTCCGCCGAGCTCGGCACCCGCGTTCCGGATGAGCTCGCGGTGCTGTCCTGGCAGGACTCGATGCTGTGCCGGGTCGTGACGCCGCAGGTGACCGCGCTCGCGCAGGACGACGAGCAGAACGCGGAGGCAGCGGTGCACCTGCTGCTGGAGCTGATCGAGACCGGCACGGCCGACGACCTGGAACTTCCGCCGCGGGTGCTGGTCCCGCGGGCGAGCACCGAAGGCA
>NZ_JAFRFW010000854.1:0-2264 GCF_017434145.1 Saccharopolyspora sp.
AGGTCGCCGTGTTCGACACGCGCGGCACAGTGCACGCCCGGGCCCGCGTTCCGTTGCGCCCCAACGATTCCCCGCGCCCCGGTGTCGTCGAGCATCCGGACGACGACCTGTGGGATTCCGTAGGTGCCGCGACCCGCGCGGCGCTGCGCGACTTCGCAGGCGGTCCGGAGCAGATCCGCGGCGTCGGGCTCTGCACGATCCGGTTCTGCCGCGCCATGCTGCGCGCCGACGGCACGCTCGCCCAGCCGGTGCTGAGTTGGATGGACGAACGCGTTTCGCGGCCGTACCAGCACGTGAATCCGGACGTCCGCTACGTCACCACGTCTTCCGGCTACATCACCGCGCGGATGACCGGGCGGTTCCGCGACACCGCGGCGAACTACCAGGGCGTGTGGCCGATCGACACCGACAGCTGGGACTGGGTCGCAGCACCCGACATCCCGCGGGAGATGCTGTTCGAGCTCGTGCGGCCCGGCGAGAAGCTCGGCACCGTCACCGCGCGAGCAGCCGCGCACACCGGGCTGCCGGAAGGTCTGCCGGTGTTCGCCACGGCCAACGACAAGGCGGCCGAGGCGCTCGGCAGCGGCCTCGCCGACGCCCGCAGCGTGCTGCTGTCGATGGGCACCTACATCGCCGGCATGACCACCGGAACGCGCAACGTTGCCGACGCCGAGGCGTTCTGGACCAACTTCGCCTGCCGCCCGCGCGAATACCTCTACGAGAGCCGTGGCATCCGCCGCGGCATGTGGACGGTCAGCTGGCTGCGCAACCTGCTCGGCTCCGAAGATTGGCTCAACGAAGGTGCGGCCACCGTACCGGCCGGTTCCGACGGGCTGATCGCGGTGCTGGACTGGCTGGCCCCGGTCGACGCGCCGTTCCGCAAGGGCGCGTTCCTCGGATTCGACGGCAGGCAGGGACCGTTCCACATGTACCGGGCGGTGCTCGAAGCGATCGCGCTGACCATGTGCGCCAACGCGGGCGACATGGCAGGCGAACTGGGCGCGGAGTTCGAGCGAGTGCTGGTCTCCGGCGGTGGCGCCGGATCCGACGTGCTCGTGCAGATCGTCGCCGACGCGTTCGACCGGCCCGCGCGGCGTGCGCAAGGCGGGGCGGAGCTCGGCTCGGCGATCTGCGCAGGCGTCGGGCTCGGCCTCTTCGCCGGTTTCGACGAGGCGGTGGCGGCGATGGTCCGCAATGGCAGCGAGTTCGTTCCCGACCCGGAGGCGCACGAGCAGTACCGGCGGCTGCGCGAGGTGTACCGCGCACTGCCCGGCCACACCGACCCGCTGTTCGCGTGGCTGGCCACCGCCGGGCGGTGAAACCTGCCTACATCGACCAAACATCCACATTGGACGAGGCGATGGCGGTCGCGCCCGCGCTCAGCGCGGCCAGCACGTCGTTCTTGTCGCAGACCAGCCCGCCCGCGATGATCGGCACGTCGGTGTCGTTGCGCAGCCACTCGATCACCCGCGGCACGCACCCGGGCAGGATTTCGATGTAGTCCGGCCGCGAGATCGCCAACTGCTTGCCGAGGTTGTGGTACGAGAACGAGTCGACGAGGAAGAACCGGTGCACCGCAAGCAATCCGCGCTTCCGGGCCGCCTTGACGATCGACGCCTTGCTGCTGAGCACCCCGTCCGCCCGGGTGCGTTCGCCCACGAACTCCACGGCGACGTCGCGGCTTTCCAGCCCCTCGACCATGTCCACGTTCACCAGCACGACCTTCCCGGCCGCGCGCAGCCGGTCGACCAGGTCCGGCAGCGTCAAGATCGAGCCGCAGAGCAGGAAGACCACGCCTGGTTCCGAGTCGATGACCGAGCGCGCCCCGGCCTCGTCCTTCACGCTCGCCACGACCGGGGAATCCAACAGGACATCACGCACCGGCGCACTATGGCACACCGCCCGCCCGCTGCTTCCGCGCCACGGCCCTCGCCTGCTCGAATCGCCGTCGTAGCCCGCCTGGCGCTACGCCGCCATGAGCGTCAGCGGGCGGTTCGGCGGAGCCTGGCCGCACTCGTGTCTTTCCTCGCCGCCGACGAGGCCGGTTTCATCACCGGCCAGATCCACACGGTAGACAGCGGCCGCACGGCCAAGCTGAGCCTGCCTTAGCACTACGTCGTGGCGCCCGAACACTCCGTCGCCGCCAACGACAACGGCTGAGAAATGCGAACGCCGAAGCCTGCCGCGGCGATCAGCAGCGTTCGCCCAACGGGTTCAGGCGAGCGGCCGCAGGCTGTCGAACCAGTCCTGCGGCACGTCTCGGG
>NZ_JAFRFW010000855.1:0-9078 GCF_017434145.1 Saccharopolyspora sp.
AGCCTTCCCTGTTGATCGGTGTGGGTTCGTCGGCGAGGTGGGTGAAGATCTGGGTGGAGCCGACCCAGTCGGGGTTGTGCGCGGCTTGTCCGGCGGCGTAGCGGGCGACCCGGACCAGTTCGGGTAATCCGGGGTCCCAGCGCGCGGCCGGGTCGGTCGCGGGGGTCGATCCCGGCACGCCTAACAGGACGCTCGCGCGATCGTCGGCGATCACCACCTGCCCGGCCGGGTCCCACGCCGCCCACGACGCACCCGCCCGCGCACGCGCATGGTTGTAAGCGGCGATCAGCTCGGCGCAGCCGTCCTGGGCGCGCTTGCGCAGGGTGGACCGGGTCCGGGTGGCGGCGTTGGACAACCAAGCGCCCGCCGCGTCGGGAAGTTCGTTGCGCCAGCAGGAGATGTTGAGCGCGGCGATGGGTTCGCTGGTCACCACGTCGCGCACGGCCACGCCCGCGCAGTTCCAGTCGTGGAAGGCTTGGCACCAGTGCTCCGCGCCCCGGACCACCACCGGCGCATGCGACTCCAGCGCGGTGCCCATGCCATTGGTGCCGGTGGAACCTTCCGCCCAGGAGAACCACGGCGCGAGGTTCGCCTGCGCGGCGCGATCGCGGGTGCGCTGATCGCCCCACTCGGCCAGTATCCGGCCGGTGGCGTCGGTGACGGTCACGACCCCGCCCGCATTGCCCACTTCGTGGGCCACGGTGGCCGCGCGGAACCCGAGTTCGGCGAAGACCACGTCGTGCTCGAGCGGGTGGTCGACCTCGGCGACCGCGACCGGCGCCTCGGTGATGTTCGGATCGACCCGGTATCGGTCCCGGCAGCGGAGCCAGGAGACGAGCACCTCCGGCCGCACGCCGCGGACGTCGTCCGCACCCCGCACGAAGCGCTCCCACGCCCCGTAGACCGTCGACTTCCCCGGAGTCCGGGAGATCGGTGCGAGCCGGTGCACTTCCGCCATACAAGACCGCCTTTGGTCGCACCGAGCCGACCGGTGGCCCGGATCCCGCGCCGGAGGATGACCACCGCGAGATCGCAAGCTAAGACGCCGAGCGAGGCGAGTGCCAGCAGGCTGGGACAACCGCGCCCGAACCTCGCACGAGCGGTGGCCGAGCGGTGATGAACGGTCCGGGATCGCGCATCAGCGGCGGTGAAGGTCGCGTCGAACGCGACCCCGATCGCACTGCCCGCCCGCTGCTGGCGCGCGTTGGGCGAGCAGCACGCGCGGAAACTCGTAAAAGCGTCCGGGCGGCAGGTTCGTTCCGGGAGTCCGGGCTCGGCGGGAAAACCATTGAAATGCGCGGCGAGCTGGGCGGCAATTGGTTGCGCCCGGGATTTCCGGCGGTTTTGGCGGCGACTCCCGTCGTTGCGGGCGCGGCACCGCCGGCGAAGCATCGGACCGCTCATCAGCCGGCGGCGACCGTTCGTCCGTGATCGCCCGCCGTTCGTCGTCGATCCGTTGGCACGGCGGAAAACGCACGGCATCCTGTCGTCCGGCATCGGGGGCGAGAACACGCCTTTTTCAACGATAAAGAGGAGATCGCCGGAGTTCCGGCCGGTGCGATGGATCGGTCGCGCAAAGCTCGCATGTCTTGAATCAGTGGCATTCCGAATGCTACATTGTGACCGCTATCACTGATAGATTCTGCGCGGGTACCGCCCTTCGAGCGACGAGGAGGTCGCGATGACCGGGAGAGTGCCACCTCTGGAGATCGTTCCGAGCTGTTCCGGCAGCAACGGGGCCGATTCCCTGGTGGCCACCTCGAGCCGGGTCGCGCGGGCGTGGGAGAGCTTCGCGACGGGCGAGGACGTCGAGCAGGGCGTGCGCCCGGAGATCCTCGCCTCCTGGTACCGCTGCCGGGACCGGTACGAAGTCGACCCCACGCTGCACGTCGCGCCAGACGCCCCCGGCTACAACGACCACCGGCTGGACAACGACGTGATCTTCGCGAAGCTCGGTGGCCTTGGCGCGCTGGCCGGCCGCGAGGTCGAGTTCGACGGCGGTGTCGTGGCGGTGACCGACGGAGCAGGCCGGATCCTGGGCTCCTGGGGCGATCCGAGCACCCGCAAGCGGGCCGAGTCGGCCAACATGGCCCCCTGGTCGTCCTGGTCGGAGCAGTGCACCGGCACCAACGGGATGGGCACCTCCTTCGAGGTCTCGGGGCCGGTGACCGTCACCGGGCCGGAGCACTGGTGCGAGGGCTTCCACCAGTGGGCCTGCGCGGGCATCTCGATCCGCGACGTGGTCACCGGCTCGCCGGTCGCCGCGATCAACATCTCCCGGTGGAACGCGCCGATGTCCGAGCGCGTCCCGGAATGGCTGACGCAGGCGGCCGCGAGCGTGGAGCAGGAGATCTACCGGCGCGCGCTGTCCGAGTCCAAGAGCGTGCTCGCCGAGTTCAACGCCGAGGCCGCGCAGGACAGCGGCGCGGTCATGGCCATCGATCGCGGCGGCAACGTCGTCGCGGCCAACCACGCGGCGGCCTCGTTGCTGCGGCTGACCACCGGCAGCCCGGTGATCAGCGGCGTGGTCGAGCCTGCCGACCGCTGGCAGCCGGACATCCCGGAGTTCGCCGAGGTCGTGCGCTGGGCGACCAGCCGGGCGGTGGAGCGGCCGCAGTGGAGCGGTTACGCCTGGTTGTCGGTGTGCCCGGGCGAGAATCCGATCCCGGTCACATTGCGCCCCGTCGTGGACGCCAACCACGTGGTGGGCATGTTCTGCGCGTTCGGGATGCAGGAGGGCGAGCCGTACGAGAACACCGCCCAGTCGGCGGCTGTTTCGCTGCCGCGGCGGGTGATCGGCATCCGCAACGACCGGCTGGTGCTGCTGGCTCCCGCGGAGATCCGCTACGCCGAGGCCGATCGCAACATCGTGTGGCTGGGCACCGACCGGGGGCGCATCCAGGCGGCCACTCGCGGCCTGGACAACGTCGAGGAACTGCTGACCCCGCACGGCTTCCGGCGGGTGCACCGGCGCTTCGTGGCCAACCTGCGCCGGGTCGCCGAGCTGGAGCGCGGTGTGAAGGGCGAACTCGTGCTGATCACCGAGCCCCGCTCGCACGAGCTGGTGCCCGTTTCGCGGCGGCACGCACCGGAGATCCGGCGGCTGCTCGGCCTCTGATCCGCTCGTCGCGGTGCCGCCGCCGTTCGTTCACGATCTCTCTCCGGTGGTTGGAGATCGGTTGTCCCACCTCCGTGCGTCGCACAGGCTTTTCCTCGGCAACACCGCATTTGCGCCGACCGCGCAGCGAATTCGGTCCGGGACCGTTCCCGTTGAACGACCCGCCGTGCGCGTGGGCGGCCGAGCGGGCCGATGCCGCGGGAACGATTCGCGCGCGGCGTCGGCCGGGAGGTGAGCAACGAGGTGGCCCGGGATGACCGCGCGGACGCGGACGACCTGACGCAGGGCCGGGCGGCGCGCGACAGCGCTTTCCGATGTCCGCTACGCGGTCGATTTCGCCGCGGCCGTCGGCGCGGGACGGCACCCGAACTCCCGCAGTGCGGTTCAGCGCCGTGGGCGAGGTCTTCGCGGGCTTCGCCGGAAGGGTCGTGCGTGCAACGGCGAAGAGCCGGGGATCGCCGCGCAGGACGGTGGAGTTCTTCTCGAAGGGACTGCGGATGATCAAGTCGCGTGCCGTGGTGGCACCTGGTCGTGGAAAGCCGGTCGAGGTGGTGCCGATCGACGTGCCCGAGCCAGGGCCGGGTGAGGTCCTGGTCCGGGTGCAGGCGTGCGGGGTCTGCCACACCGATCTGCACTACCGCGAGGGCGGGATCAACGACGACTTCCCGTTCCTGCTCGGCCACGAGGCCGCCGGGATCGTCGAGGCCACCGGCCCGGACGTAGCCGAGGTCGCCGAGGGCGAATTCGTGGTGCTCAACTGGCGCGCGGTCTGCGGCGAGTGCCGCGCCTGCGCGCGCGGGCGCCCGCAGTACTGCTTCGACACCGGTAACGCCGAGCAGTCCATGACCCTCGAGGACGGCACGCCGCTCTCGCCCGCGCTGGGCATCGGGGCGTTCACCGAGCGCACGCTGGTGCACGCGGGGCAGTGCACGAAGGTCGACCCGGCGGCCCGGCCCGCCGTGGTCTCGCTGCTCGGCTGCGGCGTGATGGCCGGAATCGGCGCGGCGGTCAACACCGGCGGCGTCTCCCGCGGCGACTCGGTGGCCGTGATCGGCTGCGGCGGTGTCGGGGACGGCTCGATCGCGGGCGCCCGGCTGGCCGGGGCGGCTCGGATCATCGCCGTGGACACCGATCCGACGAAGCTCGAGTGGGCCGCGGAATTCGGCGCGACGCACGTCGTGAACGCCGCCGAGGACGACACGGTCTCCGAGATCAAGTCGCTGACCGGTGGCAACGGCGCGGACGTGGTCATCGACGCGGTCGGCCGCCCGGAGACCTACCAGCAGGCGTTCTACGCCCGCGACCTCGCCGGGACCGTCGTGCTCGTCGGGGTTCCCACACCGGACATGGAGCTCAAGCTCCCGTTGCTGGACGTCTTCGGTCGCGGCGGGGCGCTGAAGTCCTCCTGGTACGGCGACTGCCTGCCGAGCCGGGACTTCCCGATGCTCGCCGACCTGTACCAGCAGGGCAGGTTGCCGCTGGAGAAGTTCGTGACCGAGGAGATCGCGCTCGGCGAAGTCGAGGATGCGTTCGCGAAGATGGCGCGCGGCGAGGTGCTGCGCTCGGTGGTGGTGTTCTGATGGCGGCCCGCGTCGACCACACGACCACCTCCGGCACCTTCTCGCTGGACGGGCAGACCTTCGAGGTGGACAACAACGTCTGGGTCATCGGTGACGACGAGGAGTGCGTCGTCGTCGACGCCCCGCACGACGTCGCCGCGATCCGCGAGGTGATCGGCGACCGCCGCGTGCTGGCCGTGCTGGCCACCCACGCGCACGACGACCACGTGCGGGTGGCTCCGCAGCTGACCGGCGCCACCGGCTCGCCGCTGCTGCTGCACCCCGACGACCTGGTGCTGTGGCGGCAGATCCACCGCAGCCGGGACCCCGACGGATACCTGGCCGGCGGCCAGGAGATCCACGTCGCCGGAGTCGCGCTGCACGTGCTGCACACCCCCGGGCACGCGCCCGGCGCGGTGTGCTTCGACGTTCCGCAGCTGGACGCGGTTCTCACCGGCGACACGCTGTTCGCCGGCGGCCCGGGGGCGACCGGTCGGTCCTATTCGGACTTCGGTGTCATCGTCGAGTCCATTCGGGACAGGCTGTTCACACTGCCGGACTCGCGCGTGGTGTACCCCGGTCACGGGGACACCACGACCATCGGCGCTGAGCGCCCGCACCTCGACGAGTGGATCAGCAGGGGGTACTAGCCGCTCGCGCTCGCGATCGCGAGCGCCCGTGGGAGGGACGTGGTCGATGGGATGGACCACTCACCGCGTGCGGGCCTGCAGCCTGCAGGAGCTCCCGCCGGGCACGGCACGCAAGCTGCGCATCGCCTTCCCCGCGATCGCGATCTTCAACGTCGACGGCACCGTGTACGCCTTGGAGGACCTGTGCACGCACGCCTTCGCCGTGCTCAGCGCGGGCCGCTTCGAAGGCATGTCGGTGGAGTGCCCGCTGCACCGCTCGCAGTTCGACGTGCGCACCGGTGACCCGCTCTGCGGCCCCGCGGCGAAGCGGCTGCGCACCTACGAAGTGGAGGTGATCGCGGGGGAGATCATCGTGCACATCGAGACCTGGTTCTCCGGCACGTTGGCGTGACCGCGAGGGCGGACGAATTCGCGTGACTTCCGCGCCGCCTTCGCGGGGTGCGGCTAACGCGAGCTGGGCAGCGCCCCATCGCCGTGCTGCTGAGCCGCCGGCTTCCGGACCGACTTCATCAAGGGTTTTCCGTTTCGCCGGAACGCAATCCAGCCGGCCGCCCGCGGCGACGCGCTGATCCGCGAACCTGTGCTGCGGGCGACGTCGCCCACGGCACACGATGTCGCCGTGGGCGTCGCGGCGGTTTTGCGCCGCACGCCGCCGCGACGACCAGTGCGGGCAGTGCGCACAGGACGGCCAGTGCGCCTCGATAGGAGCCGAACCACTCGCTGCCCAGGGCCAGAACGAGGGGACCGAGCGCGGAAGCGCCGATGACGACCGAATGCACCGCGCCGCGCAGAGCTCCGAGATGCCCCGGGCCGAAGTGATCGGTGAAGACCACGGCCTTCAGCGTGCGCACGCCGCCAGTGCAGGCGCCGAGCGCCAATCCGTACCCGACGGCCGTCCAACCCGGACGGACCCACCCGGCGCCGATCGTGGTGAGTGCGAGGACCGCCATGATGGCGATGACGAGCGCTCGGTCGCTGACGTGATCGGCCAGCCAGCCGACCAGGAAGCTCGCCAGCAATCCCGCGAGCAGCTGCGGAACGAAGTTCGCGGCCGCCTCGGAGCCGCCCAGACCTCGTTCGCCCAGCAAGGAGACCTGGTGGAAGGTCAACGTTGTGGTCACCAGGCTGCATACGCCCGAACCGCCGATGACGACCCAGAACACCGCGGTCCGGCTCGCTTGCCGAAGCGTCCGGTCGGCGGAGGTCTCCCGGGAGGGCGAATCGGAGGCGACGCAGTGCGCCGATCCGGCTTGGGTCGTGCTCGACGCGGCCGCGTCGTCCGTGCGCACGCGCCTTGGCATGACGAACAGCGCTGCGGGCACGGTGAGCGCGAGGACGGCGCATCCCTCCAGTTGCCACACGGTGCGCCAGCCGAACTCGCCGATCAGCCGCTCGAGCACCAGGGGCGCCAGCGAGATCGCAGAGCTGCCGACCGCCGAGACCACACCGGTCGCGAAGCCCTTGTGCTGGTGCACGTAGACGGCCACCGCGGTGGTCGCCACGAGGCTCAGCGCTGCCTGCCCGCCGACGCGAATGCCGACGAAAGTCGCGGTCAGTCCGGCGACTTCGGTCACCGCACCGGTCGCCAGCAGGACCGCACCGAAGCAGAACCCGACGGTGGCCATGGCGCGGCGTGGCCCGAAGCGGTCGAGCAACCGCCCCAGCAGTGGCATCAGCAGCGCACCCACCAGCGAGCCGAGCGAATAGGCCGTGGCCACCGCCGATCGCGACACGTGCAGCGACGTGCTCAGCGGGTCGACGAACACCGAGATGGCCGCGGTCTGCGCCGGCGCGGTCATGGCCAACGCCACCGAAGCCGAGGCGATCACCCGCCTGCGGTAGCGCTTGGCGGATTTCCCGGGTTCTGCCCCCTCCTTCCCCGCTGACTTGGACCGGTCGACGGCGATCGGCACGAGAGCTCCTGCACAGGTACGCGCGAACGGGCGCGATCAGGGTTTGAAGAACGAGGAATCGTGGGTCTGCCCGAGCGCCGCTCGTCCGATCGTGGCGAGGACGTGATCGTCGTTGTCATGGCGCGCGTAGAAGGTGAGGTCGCGCAGGATCCGTTCGACCGGGCTCGGACGAACCAGGCTGCGCGCCCCGCAGGCGCGGATGCAGTGGTCGACCGTCTGCAGCGCGAGGTGCTCGACCAAGTGGCGGGCGCGGTTGCCTGCGCGTTGCGCTCCGGTGCGCTGGCCGTCGTCCCAGAGCCGGGCGACGTGGGCCAGCCAGAGGTGAGCGGTTTCGACGTTGACGGCCATGGAGCCGACGCGCTGTTGAATGTAGGGATCGGCGGTTTTGTCCTGCCGGATGAGGTATTCGCGCGCATAGGCGAAGGCGCCTTCGGCGGCGCCGAGGAAGCTCGCCGCGTAGTGCGGGGTGAAGGCGCTCTGCCAGCCCTGGTGCAGATAGGCGCCCGGCGCACCGATGAGGTTCTGCGCGGGCAGGAAAGTCCGGTCGAACTCGACCAGATGGCTCGCGGTGGCACGCATGCCGATCGGGTCCCACCACGAGTCGTCGATGGTCACGGTGGGGTCGGAGAGGTCGCACGCCAGCAGGAGCAGCCCGTCGGCCGGCGCGTCCGCGTGCCGAGCGCCTCCGGGACCTGCGGTGTTCACCAGCAGAATGGCCCAGTCCGCGCCGGTCGCGCTCGTCGCGAACGCCTTGGTGCCGTCCAGGACCCATCCGTCCTCGACGGTGGTGATGCTGGTGCCGAACCGGGTGTTTTCACCGGGCTTTCGGGCTTGCGGCTCCCCGCTCCAGGCGACCCACTTCTCGCCGCGGCGCACGATGCCGTCGAACCAGCGCTGTTGTTGCTGTTCGGTGGCCAGCGCGTGGATGAGCACGAGCGCGTTGGTGTGCCCTTCCCAGCATCGGCCGAGTGAGAGGTCGGCTCTGGCGAGCTCCTTGGTCATCAGCCACAGCGCGAGCGTGTCGCCGTTGAGCGGGCCGAGTCCCAGTCCGCCGTGCTCGCGGGGAACGGTGGCCGCGTTCAGGCCGGCGGTGGCCAGATCGTCGAAGTCCCGGCCGGGGAACGTCGCCGCCCGGTCGTGCTCGTCGGCGCGCTTGGCGCACTCCTCGGCGACTTCGCCGACACGTCCGAGCACGTCGCGGCTTCCAGGGCTGAGTTCGTGCAGCCACGTTGCTTCCAAGGTCCCGTCGAGGTCCACGTGTGGTCCTTCCTGTCGGATGTCGGCCAGTCAGCGGTGCGGGGACCGCCGGGCCTTCCGCGCCGCTCGCAGCAGCGCGCGGGTCTGCTCGGTGGGGATGTGCTGTCCGGTCATGAGGCGGAACTGGCAGCCGGCGTCGGCGAGCAGCACGTCCCACCCGTCGATGACGGCGAGTCCGCGTTCGCGGGCGGCCGCGCTGACCGCGGTCTCCTCCGGGGCGTAGACCATGTCCACGACGACCGCGTCGTCGGGCAGTTCGGCCGGTCGGAACGGCACCCGGCCGGTCACCGGCGTCGCGTGCACCAGAAGCGAATACCCGTCCGCGCGGAACTCGTCCAAGGGCGTGAACTCGAAGCCGAGCAGTTCGGCGACGGCACGGCCGCGACGGGGATCGCGGTTGACCAGCACGGTGTCCGCGCCGCACCCGGCGAGGGCGAGGGCGGCGGCGCGCAGTTCGGGTTCGGCGAACTCACTGGTGTCGCACGGGGATTCGTGGCGCGCCGACACGTCCAACAGTCCCGCGATCAGCCGCGCCCTGGCCCGCTTCGACATTCCCGTCTCCGGCCGCAAAGCCGCCGTGA
>NZ_JAFRFW010000856.1:0-3415 GCF_017434145.1 Saccharopolyspora sp.
ACAGAAGCGAGCGCCAGACCACCACCGACGCCGCACCCTCCCCCGGTGACCGCGGGAGCCGGTCGCTGTCGGTGGCCGCGCTGATCTTCGTCGCGGCGGCCGCCGTGATGGGCTGGGGCGCGAGCTTCGTCGGCCTGCACGAGTACGGGATGCAGTCGATGGCCGGGTTCACCAACGTCACGGCCTGGCTGGTGCCCGCGACGTTCGACGGCGCCGCGTTCGCCTGCACCCTGATGACCTACCGCTCATCCATCAACGGTCGTTCCGCGGTGCGCGGACGGATTCTGATGTGGGCGTTCACCGGGGTCAGCTCGTGGATCAACTGGATCCACCAGCCGAGCCAGGAGGCGCAGATCGTCGCGGCCGGGCTGCCGATCGCGGCGGTCGCGGTGTGCGACGTGGTGCTGCTGGAACTGCGCGCCGACTACGAGGCCAAGCACGGGATGCGCGGTTTCCGGCTGCGGCCGGGGCTGCTGGTGCTGCGCTGGATGGTCGACCGCAAGAGCACCAGCGTAGCGTTCCGCAACAAGGTCATCGACATCCCCGTCGAGGAGATCGCGGGCCTCGGCACGCTGTCCCCGCCGGAGGCCCGCCGCGCCGCTGCGCTGCAGGCGTCGTCCGAGGCGCACGCAGCGGGACCGCGGTCCGGCGGCGAACCGGCGGTGCCCGCGCGCGGCGACCGGTTCGCGGGCGATTCCGCCGCGGTTGCGGGAATTTCGCCGGATCGGCAGGAAGAACGCCGGACGGTCGCTCCGGCCGGGAACGAGTTCGGCGGCGCTGCGGAACTGCCCGGCGGGCAACGCGCACCTCGTCCGGACGACGTCGGCACGCTGCCCCATGAGTCCGATGTGGACAGTGGTCGCGGCGATGCCGTGCACGCCCGCGTCCCGGCCTCCACCAGCGCCGCTTCGGTGCGCACGTCCGCGGTTTCGGCCGACTACCCGGCTCCCGGCCGGGACGAGCCGACCAGCGCGAACAGCGACTCCGGCGAGTCCGGATCCGCCGACGACGCTGCGACCGCGCGCAGCGGCCGAGGACCGGCCGCGCAGTCCGGAGGCGAACCGGAAGCGTCGGCGGGCACGAAGGACGTTCCGACCGCGGAAACCGAGCCGCACGCCGCGCGCGCGGTCGCGGCTGCCGCTGCGGCCGGCGCGGACGAGACCGGTTCCGAGGCTCCCGGCTCCGGGACACCCGGCGACGGATCGGCCGAATCCGGCACCACGAGTTCCGGGGCGGCAGGCACCGCCTCGGCCGATCCCGAAACGACCAGCTCGACGGCTCCCGCCTCCGGCAAGGCCACCGCGAACAGCACCGGCGAGGCGAACGGCACCGGAGCGGAACCGTCCACTTCGGACGCAGAAGCCGCCACGGTGACCATGGAGCTGCCCAGCACGACCGGCGGCTCCGGCGAAAAGCCGGGCAACGGCCCGAAGTCGGCGGATCGGCCGGGCAAGGGCTCCGCGGCGTCCAACTCCCGCGCAGGCTCCGGCAAGACCACCGGGGACGCGGCGCCCGCGGACACAGACAAGACCGCTGCGAGCACGGCATCAACCGGCGCGAACGCCGCCGACACCTCCGACGCGGAGAAGACGCTGCAACTGCCCCCGGTCCCGGACGGCCCGATGAGCGACCGGGACAAGCGCTCCGCCGCCCGCAGCGACTATCGCACGTCCCTGGCGGCCGACCAGCCCGTCAAGCCCGCCGAGCTCGGCAAGCGCTACGGCCTGTCGGAAAGCTGGGGCCGCCGCCAGATCAACGCGGTCCGCAAGTCCATGGCCCAGGAACAGGCCCAGGAGCCCGCGGACCTGGTGGGCGCGAACAAGCAGTAGGCGCCGCTTTCCGCTCGCGCCGCCGAGCGCGGCGGCCACCGGATTCCGCTGCGGCGGGCAACCGCCCACGCGCAGCCGCCTCGAAACGCGGTCGGCAGCGCCCCGCCGGTGGTCGTCGCCCGTGCCGCGCCCCGGACCGCTCGGTGAACGACCTCGCAGTCGCCGCTGCCACCGGAATCGGTGGCAGCGCAGCGGCACTTCCGGCAGGCCTGATCGCGAGTCACGCCGCCTCGGACCTCGCTGGAGCGGCCGCCCCGGTGGTTCGAATCCGCCCCGCGCGGACCGCTCGCACCGGACCGCGAAGGCCCCGCGCTGCGTTATCTTCAAAATCGCACGGACACCGCGCCGCGAACTACCGCTTTCGCGAACACGGAATACCCGAACCGCGTGTCCGGCACTACCGCGCAGGTGGACCGATCGGAACGAGAGAGGCTCGCTTGGAACCCGAATTCGTAGAATTCCGCGACGGTGAACAACTCGCTGCCTGGCAGGATTTCCAACTGTCCGGAATGCCGGACATGATCAGCTTGATGAATCTGTGCCACGCCATCTTCGCGCTGGTGGACGGCGGCATCCTGGACAACCTGCGCGCCGGCAAGAAGTCGCCGGACGAAGGACTGCTCGACGGCACGGTGGAAAAGATCGGCGCCGGACTGCTGGACTACCTGGTCCTGCGCGGCGTGCTGGAACGCCGCGCGGACGGATTCGCCCTCACCCGCAAGGGCGAGCTGCTGACCGGCGAGGTCCCGCTGGCCCGGCTCGGGGTCTACCTGGAGTCCTACGGCCCGGTCATGAGCAGGCTCCGCGAGCTGCTGACCGGCGAGGCCGTCTACGGCGAGGACGTGCAGCGCAACGGCGGTCCGCTGGGCAAGCACTCGGCCACCATGTTCTCCGCTTTCCACACCCCGGTGCTGGTGGAGGCCATGCGCGGCCGCGGCGTGCGCACGATGCTCGACATCGGCTGCGGCGGCGGGA
Source organism: Saccharopolyspora sp. (assembly GCF_017434145.1). Taxonomy (NCBI): domain Bacteria; kingdom Bacillati; phylum Actinomycetota; class Actinomycetes; order Pseudonocardiales; family Pseudonocardiaceae; genus Saccharopolyspora; species Saccharopolyspora sp. Next base: position 2,805 of record NZ_JAFRFW010000856.1, read on the forward strand.
GCCTGCTGGTCGATGCCTGCAAACGCGATCCCGGGCTGACCGGCATCGGGTTGGACATCGACGCCGACGCGATCGCCGAAGCGCAGCGCCTCGCCGCGCGAGAAGGGGTGGACGACCGGCTGGAATTCGTGGTCGGCGATGCGTTCGCTCCGCAGGATTGGCCCGCGGTGTGCGGGACCGCTGACGGGCTGTGCATCGTGAGCGCCTTGCACGAACTCTTCCGGGACGGCGAGCAGGCCGTGGTCGACATGCTCGACGCATACCGGAAAGCGCTGCCCGAGCAGAAGATCCTGCTCGTGGGCGAGCCGGAGATCAAATACGTACCGCGGGACAACGACGACGATTTCTACCTCGTCCACGTGCTGACCGATCAAGGAATTCCCCGGCAACGCGGTGAGTGGCTGGAAGTGTTCGGGAAGACCGAACTGGAATGCCGCCGCGTCTACTCCAGGCCCGGCGCGGGCCCGCCGGTTTGCTTCTACGACCTCGCACCGCGGTAAGCGCGGGCGGCGGTGTCCCGGCAGGATCCGGTTCCTGCCGGGACACCCGTCGTCATGCCAAGCGAGCGGGTGCACCCGCGGTCAACGCCGTGCGGGCGATCTCCGCGAGCG
>NZ_JAFRFW010000857.1:0-1966 GCF_017434145.1 Saccharopolyspora sp.
CGGCCCGCCGGGGTGGAGATCGTCGCCAGGCCCCGGCGTTCGGGCGTCGTCAGTGCGTTCATCGGTGTTCCTCCTGCGTTTGCGGGTTCGGGTGCGGTCGGCCCGGGGAGATCAGGTCGGAGTCCGCGGGCCGGGTCTTCAGGCCGGGGCGGCGCGATCAGGCCGGGGCCGGAAGCAGGTGCGAGGCGATCCGGGCGGCGCCGAACGCGGTCTCCTGCGAGCGTTCGGATGCGGAGATCCGCGGCAGCACGCGTTCCCGGGCGCGGCGGACGCTGCGCATGTCCGCCCAGCCGCCGGTGAGCGTCGCCGAGCTCGCGGGCGGGAGCTCGCGGTCGATAGCGGCGATCAGCTCGCTGATCTCGTCGTTGCTGTGCCGCAGGACCGCGCCGAAGATCTCGGCGGGCGTCGCGCCGTCGGTCCGCACGGTCAGCGCGAGCTCGCCGTCGTCGTTGCGGGCACCGGAGACCGAGAGCCCGCCCGCTGGCAGCGCGCCCTCGTAGGGCAGGTGCATCACGGCGGCGTCGAGCCGGTCGCGGCCCGCCCGGTCGGTGATGCCGGAGGTCTCCAGCGCACGCCGCAGCAGCAGCCCGGTCTTCACCCCGGCGACCAGCACGTGCTTGCCCGGCACGACGTGCCGGACCTCGTTGATGAGGTGCCCGGCCAGGCGGGCGCGGGCGGCGTAGCCGAGCGGGGCGTCGACCACCCGCAGCAGGACCTCCGCAGTGCCCATCGACACGTGGTACTGATCCGGCCGGATGGCGCCGCCGGCCTCGGCCGCCACGAGGTGGTCGTGACCGGCCACGGTGATCCGCGCACCGGCGACGGCGGCCGGGAACCGGTCCGCGACCGCGCCGAGATCCGTGCCCGCGGGTTCGATCGGCAGCAGCAGCTCGCGCGAGGCACCGAGCTCGGCGAGCATCGCGTCCCACGGTTCGCCGGTGTCCTGGTCGAGCAGACCGGTGCGCGAGGTCAGCGACGCCTCCAGCGACGGCCTGCCGCCCAGCACGGTGGCGGCGAACTCGGGCAGGTTCAGCCAGCGGTGCCCGTGCGGCCGCAGCCCGCCGTCGCGCAGGTGCGCGAGCTTGGCCGCCGATGTCTGCGCGCCGAGGGGCAGTCCGGTCCGCCCGGCGAACTCGGCGCGGATCGGTTCGGGCAACGCCCGCACCTGCTCCGCGCCGCGCGGGTCGAACCAGGCGAACGCGGGGGCCGCGGCTCGTCCCGCCGCGTCGAGCAGCACACCGCTTTCGCCCATGCCCGCGATCGCGATCGCCTCGATCCGGCGGCCGGTGAGCCGGTCGGCCGCGCCCCGGACCAGCCGGTGCAGGGCGGTGACCAACCGTTCGGCCGGGAGGTCGGCGGTCCCGCCGGGTCCTGGACGCCAGGGTGTCGGGATCTCCTCGAGCACGAGCTCGGTCCCGTCCTCGTCGACGACGAGCATCTTGATCCCGGTGCTGCCGAGGTCGACGCCCGCCACGAGCCTGCCGCCCATCCGCCCGTCCTTCCGTCCGCGCATGACTCCGGTGTCATGTACGACTATGTCACCGGTGACTTGAGTGGTTATCATCGGGACCATGACGTGCTGCTGTCAAACGGATCCGCCGTGGTGATCGCGGTCGCGGGCCCCGCCGGGAGCGGGAAGTCCACGCTCGGCCGGACGCTCGCCGAGGCGCTCCGGCTACCGCTGCTGGACCTCGACACGCTCAGCACGCCGCTGCTGGATCGCCTGCACGGGCCGGTTTTCGACGAGCACTGGCTCACGCATCCGCGCGCGGACGACATCCGCGCGGCGCGCTACGCGGCCCTGCGGGCGACCGCCGCCGAAGTGATCTCGACCGCAGGCTCCGCCGTCCTCGCCGCTCCGTTCACCGCGGAACTCACCGGCGGTCCGGAGTGGACAGAGCTGGTGCGGTCCGTCGCGCCCGCAGAACTGCACCTGGTCCACCTGCAAGGCGATCCGGAGCTGTTC
>NZ_JAFRFW010000858.1:0-2789 GCF_017434145.1 Saccharopolyspora sp.
AGGGCTTCGGGGAGTTCGCTGATGTCTCCGAGCACCCGGTACGCGCCGGCCAGGGCGTCCTCGGCGGGCGGGAAGTGCGCGTTCGGCACCGCGAACACGGTGGCGCCGGAAGCGGCGGCCGCGCGCAAGCCGTTGCTGGAGTCTTCGACGGCGACGGACTCCGCCGCCGAGACGTCGAGCCCTCGCGCGGCTTCCAGGTAGACGTCCGGGGCCGGTTTGCCTGCGCCGACCTCTTCGCTGGAGATCGTGTAGCCGACCGTTGCCCCGGCGCTTTCCAGGAAGGCCCGGATGATGCGCGGTGGTGCGGAGCTCGCGATCGCGGTCCGGTACTCGGCCGCGACCGTGCGCAGGGTTTCCGCCGCGCCCGGCAGTACCGGGGGATCGTTGCGGTAGACCTCGGCCATCCCGTCGATGACGGTCTCGGCGGCTTGCTCCGGCGTGAGCTGCGCCCCCAGTTCCGCCACCAGGTAGCGGGACCATTCCGGAGTGCTCATGCCCATCATGGCCTCGGTCGCGCCTTCGGTCCATCGACCACCGTGGGCGTCGACGGTTTCGCGGCGAATCCGATCCCAGAGGTGTTCGGAGTCGACGAGCACGCCGTCGAGGTCGAACAGCACAGCAGCAGGTTGCACACCTCGATCATAAGAGCCGCGCTGCACGACCGGCGCTTCGGCGAGGGATGTCCGTGCTGCCCCCGACGCAGCACGGACACCGCTGTTCGAGCGACCAGCTGACACCGCCGGTCTCGAACACCGTTGCTGCGTCGGGCGATTCGCGCAATGTGTGCCTGCTCATGCCCGCTGGTTCCGCAGCCACCTAAAAGTTAGCATGGCGAACGAAATTGTGGTGGATGTCCGTTCCACCCACATCGACCTGGCGAGGAGGCGCGGCCGATGAGCGGCGCGCACGACGTCCGGCTGCTGGACGTCTTCAAAGGCCAGCCCAAGGCCGTGTGGGTCACCGCGTTCGCCGCGGTGATCGCCTTCATGGGAATCGGGCTGGTCGATCCGATCCTGCTGTCCATCGCCGAGGCGCTGCACGCCGGGCCGGAGCAGGTGACCCTGCTGTTCTCCTCCTACCTGGGCGTACAGGTCATCGCGATGCTGATCACCGGCGCGTTCAGCGCCCGGTTCGGTGCCAAGCGCACCGTCGTGACCGGCCTGGTGCTGATCGTGCTCGCCACCATCGCGTGCGCGGTCGCCGGTTCGATCGGGCAGCTCGTCGCGCTGCGCGCGGTGTGGGGACTGGGCAACGCCTTCTTCATCGCGACGGCGCTGTCGGTGATCGTCGGTGCGGCCAGCGGCGGGCAGCAGGCCGCCGTCCTGCTCTACGAGGCCGCGCTCGGCATCGGCCTGTCCACCGGCCCGCTGCTGGGAGCACTGCTCGGCAACATCTCGTGGCGCGGACCGTTCGCGGGCACCGCGGTGCTGATGGCGATTGCGCTGATCCTCTCGGCCGGGTTCCTGCCCGCCGACGACAAGGACCCGTCGAAGCGGCAGCGGATCCGGCTGCTCGACCCGGTGCGCGCGCTCGGGCACGGCGGCCTGCTGCGCACCGCGGTCGGCTCGGCGTTCTACACCGCGGCGTTCTTCATCGTGCTGGCTTGGGCGCCGTTCGTGCTGGAGTTCGGCGCGATCGCGGTCGGGCTGGTGTTCTTCGGCTGGGGGCTGTGCGTGGCGGTGGCCGGGGTGACGCTGGCGCCGCGGCTGGCAGCGCGGTTCGGCGAGGCCGGCGGCACCGTGATCGCGGTGCTGATCTACGCGGTGCTGCTGTTCGCGATGGCGATCGGCACCAAGCCGGTCGTGGTGGTCGCGGTGATCCTCAGCGGTATCGCATCCGGGCTGCTGAACACCCTGTTCACCGGCACGGCGATGAGCATCAGCAACGCGCCGCGGCCGGTGGCCAGCGCGGGCTACAACTTCTGCCGCTGGCTCGGCGGTGCCCTCGCGGCGACGCTGGTCGGCCACGTCGCGGAGTGGCTGGGTTCGCCGCACGCCCCGTTCGCGGTCGCCGCGGTGTCCTGCCTGGTCGCGGCCGCGCTGCTGGCGGTCGACCTGCGCAAGCGGCGCGATCCGCACCAGGTGCCCAGCGAGGCCGCTCTGGTCGGCGAGGAGTTCTGACCCGCGGACGCTCAGGAGGCCCGTCGCAGCTCCAGGTAGAGACGGCTCCACGACTCCGGTGTTAGATCTCGCGGCAACGACGCGGCCGGGAGCCAGTGCGGCACCCGGCCGTGGTTGCGGCGGACGATCTCGCCGATGCCGTGCCCACGTCCGGTGAACACCGCTTCCACGAAGTCCTGGAACGGTCCGCGTTCGGCGAACGGCAGCGCGGGGTCCGGCCTGCGGTCGATGCGCAGCAGACCACCGTCGACCGCGGGCCTCGGGTGGAAGGCACGCGCCGGAATCCGGTCGTGCAGCCGGAACTCGTACCACGGCGCCCACTGGGCGTTGAGCATCGAGCCGCCGACGCCGCGCTTTCGCGCCACGTCCCACTGCACCAGCAATACCGCGCGTCGCCAGGCCGGGATGTCGAGCAGCCGCCGCGTCATGGCGGTGGTGAGCCCGTAAGGCAGGTTGCCGACGACGTCGAACGGGCCTGCCGGAAAGCGGAACCGCAGCATGTCGCAGCGCACGACGCGGACTCGGGACCACTTGCCGCGCAGTCGGGCCGCCCAGCGCGGGTCGAGTTCTACGGCGGTCACCGGGTGCCCGGTCGCGGCGAGCCGACCGGTCAGCGCGCCGCCGCCGGCGCCGAGTTCGACCAGCGGACGCCCGTCGCGCGGATCCAGC
>NZ_JAFRFW010000859.1:0-2629 GCF_017434145.1 Saccharopolyspora sp.
CGCCTTCCGGGCCTCCTCGAGCACCGCGAGCATCTCGAACCGCGCCTCGCCGTGCTCGACCTCCAGCCCGGAGATGAGCCGGGCCGCGGCGGACCGCTCGGCGGTGTCCAGTTCGGCGGCGTCCTGGCGCAGCCGTTCCAGCAGCACGTCCAGATCGCGGACCGGACCCAGCGCCCGGCCGAGCGCGCCGAGTTCCGCGCGCAACGGCTCCGACCAGCTCGTGTCCAGGAACGGTCGGGCCGACCGCAGCACCGCGCGCATCCGCCGCACCGACACCCGCATCTGGTGCAGTTCTTCGGGATCTTCGCCGAGCCGGGTGCCGGGATCGTGCGCCAGCAACCCGCGCAGCCGCGTGTGGAGCGCGGCGCGAACGTGCTCGGCGACGGGTGCGTCCCGCCCTGCCACCGCGGGTTCGGGCGGCAGGGCCGGGGAGGTGCGGTTCATACCACCAGTGTCGGCCATTCCGACGCGGTGTTCGCCGTGATTTCGGCGAGCGGGCGGGCTCAGTCGTTCGCGTGCAGCGCCGCGTTCAGCTCGACCTTGCCGCCGGAACGCGGCCGCACCTCGACCGCACCGGTGGTGGAGTTGCGCAGGAACAGCAGGCCGTCGGAGCCGGACAGCTCGGTGGCCTTGGTCAGCGTCCCGTCCGGCAGGCTGATCTTGGTGGCGGCGGTGACGTACAGGCCGGCCTCGACGACGCAGTCGTCCCCGAGCGAGATCCCCACCCCGCCGTTGGCGCCGATCAGGCAGCGCTCGCCGACCGAGATGACCTCCTTGCCACCGCCGGAGAGGGTGCCCATCACCGAGGCGCCGCCACCGAGGTCGGAGCCGTCGCCGACGACCACGCCGGCCGAGACCCGGCCTTCGATCATCGAGGCGCCGAGGGTGCCCGCGTTGTAGTTGACGAAGCCCTCGTGCATCACGGTCGTGCCGCTGGCCAGGTGCGCGCCGAGCCGGACCCGGTCGGCATCGCCGATGCGCACCCCGGACGGGGCCACGTAGTCGATCATGCGCGGGAACTTGTCGACGCTGTGCACGGTGACCTGGCCGCGCGAGCGCAGCCGCAGCCGGGTCTGCTCGAAGCCTTCGACGGGGCAGGGGCCGTGGTTGGTCCACACCACGTTGGACAGCAACCCGAAGATGCCGTCCATGCTCTGCCCGTGCGGCCGGACCAGGCGGTGCGACAGCAGGTGCAGCCGCAGGTAGATGTCGTGCGCGTCGATCGGGGCGTCGGCGAGCCGGGAGATCTCGGTGCGAACCGCGACGACCTCGACTTGGCGGGCGTCGTCCCGGCCGGTCAGCGCAGCGCCGGCTGCTCCGAGCGCCTCGGCCGTCTCCGCCGGATCCAGCTCGGTGCTGCCTGCCTCGCCGGTCGAGCCGAGCTTGACGATGGGGAACCAGGTGTCGAGCACGGTTCCGTCGTCGGTCACGGTGGCCAGGCCGACGCCGTGCGCGCCGGTGTTCTGCGGGTCGGGGGTCTCGGTGCCGCTCATGCCGGAAACGGTAATCGGCGGCGGCCCCAGGTGCCGCCCAGGGGTGAGGTCTTCCGCGCTCATCGATACCGAGAGTGATCGAGTGATTTCCCGGCGCAGCAACGGAAAACCGATGCGCCGCACGTCCTCTATGGACTCCGCGGAGTGGTCGGTGTCACGCGTTCCCTGCCGGTAACCTGCCAGCGTGACCGACTCCCTGGATCTGAGCGCCGAACCGGTCGAGCTGACCGCCGCGCTGGTCGACATCCCCAGCGTCTCCGGCGAGGAGCGCGCCATCGCCGATGCCGTGCAGCGCGCGCTGCAAGCGCAGGCCCCGCACCTGGAAGTGGTGCGCAGCGGAGAGGCCGTGCTCGCGCGCACCGACCTCGGCAGGGCGTCGCGGATCGTGCTGGCCGGGCACCTGGACACCGTGCCGATCAACGACAACCTGCCGCTGCACCGCACCGGTTCGGGCGCGGACGAGGTGCTGCACGGCTGCGGCGCGGTGGACATGAAGGGCGGCGACGCGGTGCTGCTGTACCTGGCCGCGCAGCTGACCGCGCCGCGGTACGACCTGACCTTCGTGTTCTACGACTGCGAAGAGGTCGCCGCCGAGCGCAACGGGCTCAACCGCATCGAACGCGACCTGCCGGAGTGGCTGGCCGGGGACCTCGCCATCGTCGGCGAGCCGTCGAACGCCGGCATCGAAGCCGGTTGCCAGGGAACGCTGCGCGTGGAGGTCCGCACCAGCGGCACTCGCGCGCACGCCGCGCGCGCCTGGATGGGAGACAACGCCATCCACGCGGCGGAGCCGATCCTGCGGCGGTTGCTGGACTACACGCCGCGGGAGCCGGTCATCGACGGGCTGCAGTACCACGAGGGCCTGCAGGCCGTGCGCATCGAAGGCGGCGTCGCGGGCAACGTCGTGCCGGACTCCTGCGTGGTCGCGGTGAACCACCGCTTCGCCCCGGACAAGTCGCTGGCCGAAGCCGAAGCGCACGTCCGCGAGGTCTTCGCCGGGTTCGACGTGACCGTGGTCGACGCCTCCGGCGGGGCGCTGCCCGGGCTGAACTCCCCGGCCGCGGCCGAGCTGGTCGAAGCCGCGGGCGGGCAGCCGATCGCCAAGCTGGGCTGGACCGACGTGGCCCGCTTCGCCG
>NZ_JAFRFW010000860.1:0-2068 GCF_017434145.1 Saccharopolyspora sp.
CCGGTGAGCGCCACCACCATGAACCGGCCGCCGTCCGAGCAGCGGAAGTCCCTGCCGAACGTGCCGTAGATGTGGTTGCCGATCGGTTCCCGCGAGGTGCCGTTGAGCTCCGCTTCGCCCAGGAACCCGAGGTTGCCCGCCATCGCCAGCGCGATGTCCGCGAGCGCGAGCCGCACTCCGGTGCCCTGCCCGGTGCGTTCGCGCTCGCGAGCCGCCGAACTCACCGCGAGGGCGGCGTAGAGCCCGCAGCTGATGTCCCAGGCGGGTAGCACGTGGTTCACCGGCCGGTCGCCATCGCCGGTGGCGAGCGGGAATCCGGACTCGGCGTTGACCGTGTAGTCCACTGCGGACGATCCGTCGCTGCGGCCTTCGATCAGCACGTGGATCAGGTCCGGGCACACCTCGGACAGCCTCTCGTGCGAGAGCCAGTCGCGGCCCGCCGAGTTCGTGAGCACGACTCCGCTGCCCGCGGGGAACGCGGCGACGAGGTCGCGCACCACCTGCCTGCCCGCGTCCGAGCGCAGATCGGCGACCACGGAGCGCTTGCCCTTGTTCAGCCCGGCCCAGTAGATGCTCGTGCCGGTATCGGCCAGCGGCCAGCGGTGCCGGTCGGCGGCCCCGCCGCGCGGATCGACCCGGATCACGTCCGCGCCCAGCTGCGCCAGCGTCATCCCGCCCAGCGGCGCGGCGACGAACGACGAGATCTCGACGACGCGCAGACCGGACAGCGGGCCGGTGGCAGGCGGCACGGCGGACCTCCAGGTTGGTGCGGCCAGTGCGCGACCGTTTGCTCTGGTCGGACAGCGCCCGCAGATCGTTGCTGCGGAACGGGAACGGCGTTGCGACAGGCGGCGATCAGCGTTCGTCGAGTTCGTCCGGATGGTATTTGGCCGTACAATACTTCGGCGGATCGGCGGAGGGAACCCCCGAGCCGCCACCTGGTGCTCGTAAGTCCATAGTGGACTGAGCGTGCTGCGCGATGTCGCCGCACCAGCGGACTTTGACGCCGAGGGCGTTGCAGTGGTTCGGTGAAAGCGTTCGCCGGTGTGCGGCGGACGGGGAGGCGTTCATGACATCCGAACCGGTGCGCACCGCCGCGTCCTCCGGTGCCGATCGGTCGCACGGGAGCGTCGGGGCCTACGAGGATTTCACCGTCGGCCGCCGCTTCGAAGCAGGTCCGCGCGAGGTCACCGAGCACGACCTGACCGCCTTCGCCGCCATCAGCGGTGATCAGCACCCCCTGCACCACGACGCCGAATTCGCCGCGCGCACGCGCTTCGGGAAACCGGTGCTGCACGGCCCGTTCGGCATCGCGGTGTTCTTCGGCATGTTCCACGACCTCGGCCTGGTCCCGGACTCCGAGGTCGCGCTGCTGGACACGAACTGGCGCTACCTGCGCCCGATCTTCCCCGGTGACGCGCTGCGCATGACGATGACGATCATCCGCTGCCACCGCACCGGAGATGGTTCGCGAGGCGTGGTCGACCGGCACGTGCGGCTGCTCAACCAGGACGACGAGACGGTGCAGGAAGGGACCACCGCGTTCCTGGTCCCGGCCCGCGGCACCGGCCCCGACCCGGCGGGTCGCAGGTTCGGCACGGTGGCGTGGGCCGAAGCGCTCACCGAACGGCTCGACGAACGGTTCGCCTCCGCGGTCGCCACCTGGGACGGTGCGATCGGGCTGCGCAGCGGCGACGACGAGGTGCAGCTGCGGATCTACCGGGGCCGGGTGCTGGAAGCCGCGACGCGCACTCCGCACGGGCCCGCGTTCACCCTCGCGGCATCGCCGCTGGTGTGGACCGAGCTGGTCACCGCGCAGCGCAACGACTTCATGCAGCGCGCCATGAACGGTGATTTCCAGGTCTCCGGCAACGCCTACGAGTACCTGCGGTTGACCAAGGCGCTGCAGCTGATCGCCGAGGCGGCCCGCGGGGCCGGTCAGGAGCAGCGATGATCGAGGCCCGCTACGTCGAGGCGGCAGGCACCCTCGCGTTCACCGAGTTGGCCGGTTCCGGCCCGGTCGTGCTGTGCCTGCACACCGCCGGGCAGAGCGGTGTGCAGTGGCGGC
>NZ_JAFRFW010000861.1:0-10451 GCF_017434145.1 Saccharopolyspora sp.
GCCGCAGCGCCTACGGGCGCGCTGCGCAGAATGCGCCCGCCGGCCGCCGGTGTGCGGGAAAACCTGCCGCACGGCCCCGTTCTGGCGATGCTTCCGGAAAAACCCTTGCACCACAAGGAGATCGCGCAGCTGCGCGAGCTGGTCGCCGAGCACGGGGCGCACCTGCTGCTGCTGCCCCGGATGATCGGGCCGCGCCCGGAAGTCCTGGTGCAGGCAGTGCTGGCCGCACGCCCGGAACTGCCGCCGGACACGACGGTCGTGCCGGTGCCGCTGGCGCAGCGGCCCGATCCGAAGCGGGACGCGCTGCTGACCGCGCACGTCGCCGCCGCCTACGGCGCCACCCACCTGATCAGCGAGTATCCGCTGGAACAGCCGCCGATTCCGGGCTTGGAGCCGCCCGAGGTGGTGCGCGAGGACACCGGCCGCTGGCGCCCGGCCGCGCAGGTCGAGCCGAGCAGGCGGCTTCCCGGCCTCAGCGCTGAAGAACTGCGCGCACACCTGGACCGGGGCGACCCGCTGCCGAGCTGGTTCACCACGCCCGCCATCGCCGAGCAGCAGCAACGGCTGCATCCACCGCTGTCCCGGCGCGGCTTCACGGTGCTGTTCACCGGACTTTCCGGAGCGGGCAAGTCCACGATGGCGCGTGCATTGCGGGACGAGCTCACGCAGTACGACCACCGGGCCGTGACGCTGCTCGACGGGGACGTCGTGCGCCGCACGTTGTGCGCGGGACTGGGCTTTTCCGCTGAGGACCGCAGCCGCAACGTGCGCCGGATCGGGTTCGTGGCCTCCGAAGTCACCCGGCACGGCGGCGCCGCGATCTGCGCGCCGATCGCGCCGTACCGCGCCGACCGCGATGCGGTGCGCGACATGGTCGAGGAATCGGGCGGATTCGTGCTGGTGTACGTGGCGACGCCGTTGGGCGAGTGCGAGCGCCGCGACCGCAAGGGCCTCTACCGCAAGGCCCGCGCCGGGACGCTGCCGGAGTTCACCGGCGTCTCCGCGCCGTACGAGGTGCCCGCCGATGCGGACCTGGTGCTGGACACCTCCGGGCTGTCGCAGGACGAAGCCGTCGACGAGGTCGTCGCGCTGCTGCGGCGACGAGGCTGGGTGGGCAGGTGGAACCCGCATTAGCCGAGCTCGCCGCACCGAACCCGGGAGTGGCGGTCACCGGCCTGCTGACCGGGCTGCTGGTGGGACTGACCGGGATGGGCGGCGGCGCGTTGACGATGCCCCTGCTCACGCTGGTGTTCGGGGTGCCGCCGCTGGCAGCGGTGTCTTCCGACTTGGTCGCCAGCGCGGTCATGAAGCCGGTCGGGGCGCTGGTGCACCTGCGGCGCAGGACCGCGGACGCGCGGCTGGTCGGCTGGTTGTGCTTGGGCTCGTTGCCGTGCGCGGTGGTGGGATCGCTGTTCGCGGGTTCGCTCGGCGACGGCGCGGAGTCGTCGTTGAAGACGTTGACGGGCGTGGCGGTGCTGCTGGCCGCGATCATGCTGTTCGCCCGCATGCTGCTGGCGAAACGCAGCCCCGCGGCCGGCGCCGCCTCGGTGCGGCCGTTGCCGACCGCGCTGCTCGGCGCCGTGGCCGGGCTCATCGTCGGCACCACCTCGGTCGGTTCCGGTTCCATCATCATCGTGTGCCTGCTGCTGACGAACCGCTCGCTGAGCTCGGCGCGGCTGGTCGGCACCGACCTGGTGCAGGCAGTGCCGCTAGTGCTGGTCGCCGCTTGCGGGCACCTGTTCACCGGCGAAGTCCACTTCGGAATCGTCGGTTCGCTGCTGGTGGGATCGCTGCCCGGAGTGCTGGTCGGAGCGCTGATCTCCGCCCGCGTCCCGGACCGGCCGATCCGCGTGCTGCTCGGCGGAATGCTGGCCACCACCGCAGTGATGCTCCTGGGGGCGAACGCGATCATCGGCGCGTCGTTGGGCGTGCTGGTGGTGCTCGCGGCAGCGGTCTCCCCGGTAGCGCACCGGGTGTTCTCCCGTGCCCGCCCTGGCGCGCGGAACGAAGAGTTGACGTCGGACGAGGAGGTACCGGGTGAGCGCGGACGATCACGAACTCGCCGCACGACTGGCGCGGGAAGCCGGCGAGAGCCTGCTGGACCTGCGGGAGCGGACGGCGTCCACAACGGACCCGAAAGCCCTCGGCGCGGAGGGTGACCGCACGGCGCACGACCTGCTGGTCGCCGCGCTCGCGCAAGCCCGCCCGCAGGATCCGGTGCTGTCCGAGCACGGCGTTTCCGGGCCACCGCGGGAATCCGCCGACCGGGTCTGGATCATCGACCCGCTGGACGGGACTCGCGAGTTCTCCGAAGCCGGACGCACCGACTGGGCCGTGCACGTGGCACTGGCCGAGGATCATCAGATCACCGTGTCCGCGGTAGCGCTGCCCGCGCACGGCCGGGTTCTCGGCACCGGTGCGCCGCCGAAGCAGCCGAGCCACGGCATCGCCCACCCTCGGCTGGCGGTCAGCCGCAGCCGCCCGCCGGATTTCGTGCGCGAGCTCGCCGAATCGCTCGGCGCCGAGACCGTTCCGATGGGCTCCGCCGGCGCGAAGATCAGCGCGGTGGTGCTCGGCGAGGTCGACGCCTACGTGCACGCGGGCGGGCAGTACGAATGGGACAGCGCAGCGCCGGTCGGCGTGGCCCGGGCGGCCGGACTGCACACCAGTCGGGTGGACGGCTCGCCGCTGCACTACGACCTGCCGGACCCGTGGCTGCCGGATCTGCTGGTGTGCCGCCGGGAACTGGCCGCGGACCTGCTGGCCGCGCTGCCCGGGAACCTGACCGAGGGGAGCCGCTGATGCCGTCCGGACCGTCCCGATCGGACGTCCTGGAGTCCGAGGCGCTGCACCTGATCCGCGAAGTGGCCGCCGAATTCGACCGCCCCGCGCTGCTGTTCTCGGGCGGCAAGGACTCCGCGGTCCTGCTGCGCCTGGCGGAGAAGGCGTTCGCACCCGCTCCGATCCCGTTCCCGGTGCTGCACGTGGACACCGGGCACAACTTCGACGAAGTGCTCGACTTCCGGGATCGCCGCGTCGCCGAGCTGGGAGTGCGCTTGGTGGTGGCCGGCGTGCAGGACTCGATCGATGCGGGCCGGGTGGCCGAGCCGACGGGCCGCTGGCCCAGCCGCAACCGGGCGCAGACGGTGACGCTGCTGGACGCCGTCGCCGAGCACCGCTTCGACGCCCTGTTCGGCGGCGCGCGCCGCGACGAGGAACGCGCGCGGGCCAAGGAGCGGATGCTGTCCTTCCGGGACTCCTTCGGGCAGTGGGATCCGCGCAACCAGCGCCCCGAGCTGTGGAACGTCTACAACGGACTGATCCGGCCCGGCGAGAGCGTGCGCGCGTTCCCGCTGTCGAACTGGACCGAACGCGACGTGTGGACCTACGTGGAACGCGACGGCGTCGAGCTGCCGCCGCTGTACTTCGCGCACACCCGCAAGGTGTTCGAGCGCGACGGGATGTTGTTGGCGGACAACCCGTTCCTGCACCGCGACCCGGACGAGCCGCTGGTGGAGCGATCCGTGCGGTTCCGCACGGTCGGCGACATGACCTGCACCGGCGCGGTTCCCTCGGAAGCGTCCACGGTGTCCGAAGTGCTCGCCGAGATCGCCGCGACCCGGGTCACCGAGCGCGGCCAGACCCGCGCCGACGACCGCACGAGCGCGGCCGCGATGGAGGACCGCAAGCGGGAGGGATACTTCTGATGAGCCCGAGTTCTCCGGCCGGACCGGCCGTTCCCGCGGACGCGTTACCCGGAACCGCTGCGGACGAGGACGGTTTCACCCCGGCCGACGGCCTGCTGCGGTTCGCCACCGCAGGCGCGGTCGACGACGGCAAGAGCACCCTGATCGGCCGGTTGCTGCACGACTCGAAGTCGCTGCTGGCCGACCAGGTCGAAGCGCTGGAGCAGGCCAGCGCGGAACGCGGCGACGACGTGCTGGACCTGGCGATGCTCACCGACGGCCTGCGCGCCGAGCGCGAGCAGGGAATCACCATCGACGTGGCGCACCGCTACTTCGAGACCGTCCGTCGCGCGTTCATTATCGCCGACACCCCGGGTCATGCCCAGTACACCCGGAACATGGTCACCGGGGCGTCCACTGCGGACCTGGCGATCGTGCTGGTCGACGCACGGCACGGTTTGACCGAGCAGAGTCGCAGGCACGCCGTGCTGGCCGGGCTGCTGCGGGTTCCGGAGGTCGTGCTCGCGGTGAACAAGATGGACCTGGTCGACTACGACGAGCAGGTTTTCCGCGACGTCGCGGCCGAATTCGCCGAGTTCGTCGGGCACGGGTGCACCGCGATCCCGCTGTCGGCACTGCACGGCGACAACGTGGTGGAACGCTCGGCCGCCATGCCCTGGTACGAGGGACCGGCGCTGCTGGAGCACCTCGAGCAGGTCCGCATCGCGGACGACAACTCCACAATGGATTTCCGGATGCCGGTGCAGTGCGTCATCCGGGCGCCCGAGCGCGATTACCGCGGTTATGCGGGCCAGATCTCCGGCGGCTCGGTGGCAGCGGGCGATGAGGTGCTGCACCTGCCCTCCGGAATGCGATCCCGAGTGTCCTCGGTGGACACCGCGGATGGCGCGCTGGTCAGCGCGCAGGCTCCGCTGTCGATATCGCTGCGACTGGCCGACGACATCGACGTCGGTCGCGGGGATCTGCTGTGCGCCGCGGCGAACGCCCCGGAACCGGCGGACGAGCTGTCCGCGACGGTGTGCTGGATGACCGCGGCGGCACCGCTGCGGCCCGGCACGCGGCTGCTGTTCAAGCACACCACGCGCACCGTCAAAGCCGTCGTCACCGAGGTTCGGCACCGGCTGGACGTCACCACGCTGAGTCGGGAGCCGGCCACCGAGCTCGGGCTCAACGACATCGGCGAGGTCGGACTGCGCCTGGCGCAGCCGATCTTCTGCGACCCCTACGAGCGCAACCGGCTCACCGGCGGCGGAGTGCTCATCGACGAGACGACGCACGCCACGGCGGGTGCCGTCCTGATCACCGAGGCGAACCCCGGTACGCGCAGTTGATCGGCGCGTGCTGCCGGGCAGCTACGACAAGGAGTTGAACGCAATGGTCAAGATCATCGGAGCCGGGTTCGGCCGCACCGGCACCGCATCGCTGAAGGCGGCGCTGGAACACCTCGGCTACGGCCCCTGCTACCACATGTTCGAGGTGATCGCGCAGCCCGAGCGGGCGCAGGACTGGGAGCTGGCGATGGACGGCCGGGTCTCCGATTGGCAGCAGGTGCTCGGCGGATTCGAGTCCACAGTGGACTGGCCGGGTTGTGCGTTCTACCGCGAACTGATGGATTTCTACCCGGACGCCAAGGTGTTGCTGACCGTGCGCGACCCGGAGCGCTGGTACGACAGCACCTACGGCACGATCTACCAGTTCGTGCAGGACCCGCCCGGCGACGACGACTTCAGCGCCAAGCTGCGCCCCACCGTCGAGCGGATGATCTGGAACGGCACGTTCGACGGCCGGTTCGCCGACCGCGCGCACGCCATCGACGTCTTCGAGCGGCACAACGCCGAAGTGCAGCGCGTGGTGCCCGCCGACCGGCTGCTGGTCTACCGCGTCGGCGAGGGCTGGCAGCGGCTGTGCGACTTCCTCGACGTGCCGGTGCCGCAGGAGGAGTTCCCGCACGTCAACGATTCCGCCTCGATCCGCGACCTGGCCGCGCAGGTCAGCGCCGATGGCGAAGTGCCGTCCCCGTTCACCAGCGCTTGATCCGGAGATGTCCATGTCATCTGACTCCTTCTCGATCGGCCGCCGCGCGGTGCTGCGAATGCTGGCCGCGGCTCCCGCCGTGCCCGCGCTGATCGGCACCGCAGGCACCGCCGGCGCCGCCGCGTCCCCGGGCGCCCGCGCCGGGCAGGGCCTCATCACCCGTCCCGACCTGCAACCGCCGCTGGTGGAGATCAGCACTCCGGCCGCGAACACCGAGCCCGGGCACGTGCTGCTGACCCCGGCCGGAGCAAACGTCCTCAACGCCGAGGCGGCCGCACCGCGCGCGGCGACCCAGCCCGGTGCGCTGATCATGGACGATCTCGGTCAGCCGGTGTGGTTCAGCCCGCCCGCCGAGGGCGTGATCGCCAACCTCCAGGTGCAGCGCTACCAGGACCGGCCGGTGCTGACGTTCTGGGAGGGCGCGATCGAGGTGCCGCCCGGTTTCGGCAACGGGCAGTACGCCGTGCTGGACGAGAGCTACCGGCGGATCGCGACCGTGCGCGCGGCCAACGGCCTGCAAGGCGACATGCACGAGTTCGTGATCACTCCGCGCGGAACCGCGCTGCTGCTGATCTACTCCGAGGTGCGCGCGGACACCACGCCGGTCGGCGGGCAACCGAACTCGAAGGTGCTGGAAGGCGTCCTGCAGGAAATCGACATCGCTTCCGGGCAGCTGCTGCTCGAGTGGCGCAGCCTGCAACACGTCGGGTTGGACGAGTCGCTGCTTGCGGTGCCCAAGGACCCGGAGCAGTGGTTCGACTACATCCACCCCAACGCGATCTGCGAGGACGGCGACGCGCTGCTGGTCTCCGCGCGCTGCACGCACTCGGTGTTCCGGATCGACCGGGCCAGCGGCGAGGTGACGTGGCGGCTCGGCGGCAAGCGGAGCGACTTCGCCATGGGTCCGGACGCGGCGTTCGCCTGGCAGCACGACGCGCGCCGCCAGCCGGACGGGACGATCACCATCTTCGACAACGCCGAAGCCGCACCAGGTCGCGGCCGCTCCCGCGCGCGGTCGCTGGCCGTGGACGAGACCGCCCGCACCGCGAACGTGGTGCGCAGCAACGAAAGCCCGGAAGGGTTGCTGGCGCCGAACCAGGGCAACATGCAGGTGCTGGCCAACGGGCACGTCTTCGTCGGCTGGGGCGGAGAGCCGTACTTCACCGAGTTCGGCGCGGACGGCGAGGTGCTGTTCCACGGCAGGTTCACCGAGTCGATCACGTCCTACCGCGCGTTCCGCTCGGCGTGGGTGGGCAAGCCGCTGGACGCCCCGGCCGTTGCCGGGCTGCCGGGCAACGGCTCGACCAGCGTTTACGCGAGCTGGAACGGGGCGACCGAAGTGGTGACCTGGCGGGTGCTGGCCGGGCCGGACGAGGCGAACCTGGCTCCGGTGCAGGACGCGCCGAAGACCGGGTTCGAAACCCGGGTCGACATCGCGGGTGCGCAAGGGTTCGTGTCCGTGGAGGCCCTCGACGCCGGGGGAGCCGTGCTCGGCGCCTCGCCGCCTGCCCGGGTGGGCTGAGAGCCGATCGCTTGGAGTGAAGGGACTTTTCCCGCCGAGGAGTCCCTTCACTCCGCGGAAACGGCGCGGCGAGCGGGCTCGTGCCGGCCGCGAGGCCCGGACGGTGTCCGCGACCGGTTCGGACAGTAGGCTTCCTCCGGATCCGACACCCGGAGGGGGAAGCGATGCAGCCTGCGATGAACGAGCACCTCACCGGGCTCCGATGCATCCAGTGTGGACGGTTGCATCCGGTCGCGGACCATCCGGCGGGCTGCGAGCACTGCCGGGATCAGGGCAGCGCGGCGAACCTGCGCTGCGAGTACGACGACGACCGGCCGCGGCTGTCGCTGACGGGCGCGCGCAGCCTCGGCGAAGGCGGCACGCCGCTGTTCCCGCTGCCCGCCGAGGTGGCCGGTCTCGACGTGTGGGTGAAGAACGAGGCGGCCAACCCGACCGGTTCGCACAAGGACCGGTTCAGCTGGGGCGCGGTCGGCCGTGCCGCCGCTGCCGGGTATGCGGGCATCGCCGCTGCTTCCTCCGGCAACGCCGCGTTGTCGCTGGCCGCTTACTCCGCGGCGTACGGCTTGGCGTGCGAGGTCGCCGTCACCACCGACATCCCCGATGCGCTCGCCGGGGCCGTCCGGGACACCGGTGCCACGCTGCACGTTTTCGACAGTGCCGAGCAGCGCTGGGACTTCCTGCGCGGCCGCACCGGTGATCCGGGCACGCTCGTGGTCACCAACTACACGCGCCCGGTAGCGGGCGGTTCACCGTTCGGGATCGACGCGATGCGGGCCATCGGTTGGGAGATCCGCTCCGGCCTGCAACGCCTGCCGGAACACGTGGTGATCCCCGTTTCCCGCGGCGACCTCGCCTACGGCGTGTGCCTCGGCTTGCAGCAGATGGCGCGCAGGCACGGAGAATCGTGCCCGCGGGTTCATCTGGTCGAGCCGTTCCCGAGGCTCGCCGCGGTCCGCGCGGGAGCCGGCGTGCACGACAGCTTCACCGGCTCGGCCGCCGGAACCCCGTCGATCGGCGGGGATTCGACGACGGTGCAGGCGTTGCGAGTCCTCGACGACACCGGCGGATCGCCCGTGGTGCTCTCCTCCGAAGTGGAGGAGGCCCGGATCCGCTTGGCACGCATGGGGATTCTCTGCGAAGGCACGTCCGCCACCGTGTTGCCCGCGGTGGAGGAGTTGCGCGGGCGCGGTGTCGCCGCACCCGGTGAGTCCATTGTGGTCGTACTGACGTCACATTCGTTCAACGGCCTCTGAACCCGAAGCGGGTTCACTCGGGCCCCGTCGTGTAGATCCCGTGCGGATACGGGTGGTACCCCTTGGTTCCGACAGCGCGGGCGACGGGACTGCGCACGTCCTCGTCGGCCTGCAGCAGATCCAGGACGTGGCGGAAGTCGTACCGCGGTCGCCAGCCGAGTTCCGCGCGGGCGCGGGAACTGTCGTAAACCCGGTCCAGCCCGGGGAACATCCGCCACCCGCGGCGGGCGTACTCGCCCGGCTGGTCCGGGAACAACCGGGACACCACGGCCTGCGCATCCGCACGCAGCTGCGCGGAATCCTCCCGGCTGAACGGGGGAGTGGCGCTGATGATGTAGCGCCCGAAACCGATGCGCGGAGCTTCGGCCAACGCGAGGCGGTGCGCGTCGACGACGTCCTGGAGGTCGACGCGGCGGTACAGGTACTCGTTGACCTTCGTGTTCATACCCTCGTAGGCGGCCCGCACCTCGTCGCGGTCGTCGTCCTCCGGGAAGAACCGGGAAGTCCGCAGCACCACCACCGGCAGGCCGTGTTCGCGGTGCACCAGCTCGGCCACGTTCTCGGCGGCGATCTTGGTGACGCCGTAGATGTTGCGCGGCACCGGCTCGACGTCCTCGGTGATCCACGCCGCCGGCTGATCCGGCTCCGGTGTCAACGCGCGGCCGAACGCGCTGGTGCTGCTGGTGAACACGAAGCTTTCCACCCCGGCGGCGGCGGATTCCTCCAGCAGCGCCAACGTGCCGGTGACGTTGGTGTCCACGAAGTCCTGCCGCTCGTGCGAGCTGACGTGCGGCTTGTGCAGCGTGGCCGCGTGCAGCACGCCCGTCACGCCCTGCAGGCACCGCCGCAGCAACGCCCGGTCGGTGATCGAGCCGGTGACCGTGGTGAACCGGGACTCCACCAGGTCGAGCCCGACCACGTCGCGTCCTTCGGCGCGGACGCTGCGCACCAATGCTTCCCCGAGGTGCCCGGCGCTGCCGGTCACCAGAATCCGTTCCGCACGCACCCCGCAGACGTTACGGACTCCGGGCGCGACCAGGAAACCGATTTCGGCGACTCAGCTTCGCCGCGGCTCAGCTCACACCAGCACGTCGGCCGCCTCCACCACGGGCAGGTCGTCCCGCGGCACGACCGGATTCTCGAACAGCGCTCCATTGTGGAAACCCGGAACCGTGCGCACGTACCGGCCCCGGATCCGGTCGTAGTAGTCCAGCAACTTCGCATTGGTGGCCCAGGCGGTGTAGCGGACGATCGTGACGCCCGTCCGCGCCGCGTGCGAAGCCGCCCAGCGCCCGAGGCAGGTGCCGATGCCGCGTCCCGCGTGCGAACGTTGCACCACCAGGTTGTGCAAGTAGCGAGCGGGAGTGCCCAGCTCCTCTTCGGTCCACAGCACCGGCGATCCGTGCGGGGTGCTGGTGACCGTGGCCACCGGCTCCCCATCCGGCTGCAGTGCCGCCATGAACGTGGACCCCTCGTGGATCCAGCCCGCCATGCGCTGCCGGTCCGCCGGGCGGTTCCACTGGTCGGTGCCGTGCTCGGTCTGCAGCCAGTCGGCGGCTTCCTCCCGCCACCGCAGCAACAGGTCCATGTCGTCCACAGTGGCCGTACGCACGTGCAGCGTGGGCGGATTCATCCGGCGGCCTCCTCGGTTTCCCTGGCGGAGAGGGTGAACAGTTCGCGGAAAGCAGCGGTCAGCCGGGCGCCGTGGTCGTTGAGCACCTTCCCGTCCGGACCCGTCGCCGCGCTGGGGGTGACCAGCATTCCCAGCGATGCGCCGGTCTCCAGCTCGGCACCGCGCGTGGGCAGGCCCACGGCCGCGCACTCACCTTCGGCGCACTCCAGCAGGCCCGCACCGGCACGCCGCCACACCAGCCACTCCCCGTCCAGCGCGTACACCCCGCTGCGCGGAGCGGTGGTCACCACGGCGGTGCGGCC
>NZ_JAFRFW010000862.1:0-4643 GCF_017434145.1 Saccharopolyspora sp.
CCGCCGGAATCGGGCACCGAGTCCGGTTCGACCGTGTCGGCCTTGTTCAGCACCGCGATCGCGTTCACCGGTCCGGCCTCCCGGCCCGCGGTCGCGGCGGTGAACGCGGCCAGCGCCTGCTGGTCGTCGGCGCGCACCGCCTGGGTGACCACGTAGAGCACCGCCTCGGCCCCTGCGACCGCGTTGCGCGAGACCGGGTCCAGCTCGTCCGAGTCCGACTCCGAGTCGGGATCCGGGTCCAGGGCACCGAGCAGCTGCTCGGTCCGGGCCACCGAGGCCGCGTCCAGCGAACCCAGTCCAGGCGTGTCGATGACGGTGAGATCGCGCAGCACCGCGTTGGTCAGGTACGCCTCCAGGTGCGAGACCCGCTCCGGTTCGACGCCGAGATCGGCCGGGATGCCGCCGTCGGCGTCGAACGGCAGCGCCTGCTTCTCGCCGTCGTGGAAGACCACCTCGACCCGGTCCACCGTGCCGTACTGGAAGCGGGTCACCAGCCGGGTGCACTCGCCCACGTCCGTCGGCGCGACGCGTCGTCCGATCAGCGCGTTGACCAGCGTGGACTTGCCGGATTTGATCCGGCCGGCCACGGCGACCTGCAACGGCGCGGCCAGCCTGCGCAGCACTTCGTCGAAACCTTCCGCGGTGCGCTGCGAAACCTCCGGCCGCAGGCCGGTGCACATCCGGGCGACCGCGGCCGAGAGCGGACCGGGCCAGTTCTGCTGTTCGACCGGCGAGCTCACCCCTGCCCCCTGTGTGCCTGTCCGGTCCGGGTGCCTGTTCCCCCTGCGTACGTGGAACCGAACGCCGACATCTTGCCATGCGGCCGAGCCGCGGCCCGATCACCCGGTTTGTCCGGGGATCTTGCCGGGAACACCGTCGAGTGCACGGACATGCGCACTCCGCGACGGAAAGGAGTTCGGTGATTCCAATGGGAACCGGCTACACGTTCGCGTTCCTCGTCATCGGCGCCGTGCTGGTGTTCGTCGACGGCTGGCTGCTGCGCCGCAGCGGCACGACCTACCTCTCCGCGGTCTACCCGGACGGGAAGGTCGCGGACTCGGTGAACCAGCTGGTCACCGTGTTGTTCCACCTGACGACCCTCGGGGTCGTCGCGCTGGTCTCGACGTTGCCGATGGGCGGCGGGGATCCGTTCACCGCGATGGTCAGCAGGCTCGGCGCGTTGTTCCTGGTGCTGGCGGCCGCGCACGGCGTCACCATCTTGATCCTGGCCCGGATGCGTTCCAGGCAGCGGGACAAGGTGCTGCAGGAGGAGATCACCAGCCGGACCAGCGAGCACTTCGACGCCAAGCCGGAGGCGGGCACGGCGTGAGGCGCTCCCAGCGTCCGGTGCCCCACGCCGGGTCCACAGTGGCCGGAACAGGCGGGGCCGGGGGCCGCGGGCCCGGCGAACCGGCACCTCGGCACAGGTGACCGGTTAGCCTGGACCGGTGTCCGACCCCGCATCGAAACCGCAGCTCGCCGCGCTGGACGTGGACGGAACGCTGCTCGACCCCGAAACCCAGACCATCTCCCCCGCGGTCCGCGACGCGGTGCGCCGCATCGCGGACTCCGGTGTGCACGTGGTGCTCGCCACCGGTCGCAGCATGCTCGGCACCGTGCCGGTGCTGCGCGAACTCGAGCTGCACTCCGGTGTGGCGCTGTGCTCGAACGGGGCGGTCACGCTGGACGCGGCCACCGGTGACGCGCTGGCGGTGGAGACCTTCGACCCCGCACCGGTGCACGCGAGGCTCGCCGCGGCGTTGCCCGGAGTGATCTTCGCCGCCGAGCAGAGCGGCACCGGCAGCCTGGTGACCAGCCCGTTCCGCGAATACCAGCTGCACGGGCCGCAACGGCTCGCCGACCTCGACGAACTGGTCGCCGAGCCGGTGCCGCGGATGATCGCGCAGTGGGAGGGCCAGCGGCCCGAGGAGGTGGCCGCGGCCCTGGTCGGCGTCGAACTGCCCAACTGCACGATCACCGTCGACCACTACGAGCCGTGGGTGACCGCGGTGCCCGCCGGCGTAACCAAGGGCGCCGCGCTGGAGAAGCTGCGCACCGAACTCGGACTCGCCGTCGAGGACACCTTCGCGGCGGGCGACGGCAGCAACGACATCCAGATGCTGCGCTGGGCAGCGCACAGCGTCGCCATGGGGCAGGCCCCGGTGGAGGTGCGCACCGCCGCGACCGAGGTGACCGCGCCGGTCGCCGAAGACGGACTGGTGTCCGCGCTCGCCCGGTGGTTCCGGTGATCGCGCTCGGCGCTGCTCCGTCCCGGCCGATCGGCCCATCCGAAAGGCCGCACGGCTGATGTGACGGCTCCGGGTGCTGCGACAGGCTCGATCCGCCGGGGCGGTAAGGAGCCCGGCGCTCACCGCAGCACAGGAGCGAACATGATCGAGGCTGTCGGCCTCACCAAGCGCTACGGAGCGACGGTCGCGGTGAACGACCTGTCGTTCACCGCCCAACCGGGCAAGGTCACCGGATTCCTGGGGCCGAACGGAGCGGGCAAGTCCACCACGATGCGGATGATCCTCGGGCTGGACCGTCCCAGCGCAGGCCAGACCCGCGTGGCAGGCCGGCCGTACGAGCAGCTCAAGGAGCCGCTGCGCACGGTCGGCGCGCTGCTGGACGCCAGGGCGGTGCACCCGAACCGGTCCGCGCGCGCCCACCTGCGCTGGCTGGCCAAGTCCAACAACCTCCCGGCCGGCCGGGTCGACGAAGTCCTCGGCATGGTCGGGCTGCACGACGTGGCCGACAAGCGCGCGGGCGGGTTCTCGCTGGGCATGTCGCAACGACTCGGGATCGCCACCGCGATGCTCGGGGACCCGCAGGTGGTGCTGTTCGACGAGCCGGTCAACGGCCTCGACCCGGAGGGCATCCACTGGGTCCGCCGGTTCATGCGGCAACTCGCCGAACAGGGCCGCACCGTGTTCGTCTCCAGCCACCTGATGTCCGAGATGTCGCAGACGGCTGATCGGCTGGTGGTCGTCGGCCGCGGCGAGCTGATCGCGGAATGCGACACCGACGAGTTCGTCGCCGGTTCCGGGGTCGCATCGCTGAAGGTCCGCTCGCCGCAAGCCGCCAAGCTGCGGCAGGTGCTGGGCGCGCGCGGGCTGCCGGTGGGCGACCCCGACCCGCAGAACCCCGACACGCTCCTGCTGGGCGACGTGCCCAGCGCCCAGGTCGGCGAGATCGCCGCCGCCGAAGGCGTGGTGCTGCACGAGTTGTCGCCCCAGCGCGGTTCGCTGGAAGAGGCGTTCATGCGGATCACCGGCCAAGCCGTGGAATACCGGACCGAATCGGGCGGCGCGCTGGCGACCGCCGGGAAGAGTGCCTGATGAACATGCTCGCCGTGGAACGGATGAAACTGCTGTCCATCCGCTCGCCCTGGTGGTGCGCGGGCACTGCGGTCGCGCTGGCGGTGCTGTTCACCGGCCTCAGCGCCATGAACAGCGGCTCCTCGGGCGGAATGCACCTGACCGGGCTCGCCAGCGGGCTGCAGACGTCGATGGTCGTGGTGCTCGCGTTAGCCGCTCTCAGCGTCACCAGCGAATACCGCTTCGGCACCATCCGCACCACTTTCCAAGCGGTGCCGAACCGGTCGTCGGTGCTGTTCGCGAAGGCAGGCGTCGTCGCCGCGCTCGGCTTCGTGCTCGGTGAGCTCGCCGCCCTGCTGTCGTGGGCGATCGCGCTGGGCGTGGCGCCCGGTCCCGGACTCGCGGTCGACGACGCCGATGCGTGGCGCGAACTGCTCGGCGCCGGCCCGGTGTTCGCCTGCGCCGCGGTCTTGGCCGTCGGTGTCGGAGCACTGCTGCGGCAGACCGCGGGTGCGGTCACCTTCCTGCTGATCTGGACGCTGCTCGCGGAGAACCTGATCAGCGCGATCCCGGGCTTCGGAAGCGCTGTCGGCGACTGGTTGCCCTTCCACGTGGGCATGAGTTTCTTCCGGTCGGCGGAAAGCGGGGGGCCGCTGGGCCCGTGGGGGTCCCTGGCATACTTCGCCGCCGTAGCCGTCGCGGTACTCACCGTCGCGGCCTTCGTCGTCCGGCGCAGGGACGCCTGAGAAGCGGAACCAGCGCGTTCAACAGTCGCAGCGCCGCGTTATCGAGCCCGCTGGAGAGGTCGATCACCCCGGCCGTTAGGATCTCGGCAAGATCGAGCCGTGGTGATCCTTCCTGGTGCTCGCACTCCGCCGGGACCGGACACAGTGGACGCCGCGCGCGATCCGGCACAACGAAAAGCGACCGACTGCACCAGCGCTCGGGGGCGCCGGCGGTCGGGACGGGGGAGGGCCCGGGCTGTCATTCGGGGGATGGCCCGGGCCCTGTGCTTTCCGTGAATGGGGGGCTTTCCGCGAACCGGGGGTTTCCGCGGATCCTGCGCTCTCCGCAGCTCGCGGCTTTCCGGATCCGGCCCGCAGGCCCGGCTTTTCTCGGCGGCGCGCGACCGCGTCCGTCCTCATCGGACTCGCGAGGTGCTCACACCGCAGGCCGGACCACCAGCACCGGGCACGCCGCGTGCCGGACGCACTGCTCTGCCACGGAGCCGAGCAGCAGCCCCGCGAACCCGCCGCGGCCGCGGTGCCCGACCACGAGCACGTCGGCACCGCGCGAGGCCGACAGCAGCGCTTGCGGCGACGGCGA
>NZ_JAFRFW010000863.1:0-5570 GCF_017434145.1 Saccharopolyspora sp.
AACGCGGCAAGGCCGAGCGCGGCAGCACCGACGGCGCCACCGGCACCGGCGAGCCCGCACCGGAACTCCCCGCGGCCGACGATGACGAGGTGATCCCCGTGGAGCTGGCCGGCACGACGAAAATGGTCTCCCGCAAGAACGTGCGCTGGGTGGAAGCCCAGGGCGACTACGCGCGGCTGCACACCACCGACGGCGGGTCGCACCTGGTGCGGATCCCGCTGGCGCAGCTGGAGGAGCGCTGGGCCGACGCCAACTTCATCCGCATCCACCGCTCCTACCTGGTGTCGATGTCGCTGGTCAGCGAGCTGCGGATGTCGTCGTCCGGTTATTCGGTGCTGCTCGGCGGCGGGGAGCCGAAGGAGCTGCCGGTCAGCCGCAGGCACACCCGCGAACTCAAGGACCGCCTGGTGCGGGCGCCCAGGCAGGGCTGGGGCCAGGCATGACGCCGCGCGGGCAGCAGCACTCGCCGGCCGGGCGGGCATGACGCCGGAGCAGGGGACCCCGGCGGCCGGGCGCCGCCGTCCCCGCCGCAAGCGCGTCGTGCTGGCCGACCGGTACCGCACCGCTCCGATGAGCCGTACGATCATGGAGCTGGAGGAGCAGACCAGCGTCGGCGAGATGGTGGTCGGCCACCTGGTGCGGGCGCAGCTGCGCAGCGCGCTGGTGCTGACCGGGCTGGTTGCGGTGGGCCTGTTCGGACTGCCCTTGTTGTTCTACCTGCTGCCGTCGCTGGGGGACGCGGTGATCTTCGGAGTCCGGCTGCCGTGGCTGGCGCTGGGGGTGCTGCCCTACCCGTTCATGGTGCTGATCGGCTACTGGTATTCGCGTTCCGCGGCTCGGCACGAACGCGATTTCCTGCACATGATCGAGCGGTAGCTCGGCGATGGTCTCCGCTTCCTGGGCGCTGGGCGGCATCGCGCTCGTCGCCGTGGCCACTTTCGCGATCGGCATCTGGGGTTCGAGCACCGCGCGCACCACTTCGGATCTGCTGGTGGCGCGGCGGCTGGTGCGGGAGGAGCGCAACGCCGCAGCCATTTCCGGGGAATACCTCTCGGCCGCCTCGTTCCTCGGCATCGCGGGTTTGATCCTGAAGGACGGCGTGGACGCGCTGTGGTATCCGATCGGTTTCGCTTCCGGGTATCTGGCGGTGCTGTTGTTCGTCGCCGCGCCGCTGCGCCGGTCCGGCGCTTACACGATTCCGGATTTCGTCGAGGCCCGGCTGGATTCGCTGCGGCTGCGCTGGTTCAGCACGGTTTTCGTGGTGCTGATCGGCGTGCTGTACCTGATTCCGCAGTTCCAGGCCGCCGGATTGACGCTGGCCACCGTTTCCGGCGTGCCGTTCTGGGCGGGTGTGCTCGCGGTGGCCGTGCTCGTGATGGCAGGCGTGCTCAGCGGCGGGATGCGCGCGGTGACGCTGGTGCAGGCGTTCCAGTACTGGGTGAAGCTGTTCGCGATCACCGTGCCCGCGTTCGTGCTGTTCGGGGTGTTCTTGACGGGTGGATCCCACGGCGTGCGGCTGGAATCGCCCGGGCCGGAGTTCCAGCACGACACGGTCGTCCAGGTGCAGACCCCGGTCCGGCTGCACGTCGCCGAGCCGGTGTGGGTCGACGTGACCGGTTCGCCCACGCCGAGCGGGGACGGGCCGTTGCAGCCGCGGGGCCACGCCGAGGTGTTCGTCTCGGCCGGGGACTACCAGGTCGACAAGGGCACCCAGCTGCGGTTCCCGGCGCACAGCCCGGTGCCGGTGGTCGCCGACGCGGACCCGGACAACGCCTCGTGGCTGCACCCGCAGGACGGCGGGCCGGATTCGCTGGTGGAGACGTACTCGCTGATCTTGGCGACGTTCCTGGGGACGATGGGTCTGCCGCACGTGCTGATCCGCTTCTACACGAACCCCAGCGGGCACGCCGCCCGCCGCACGGCGCTGTTCGTGCTGTTGCTGCTGGGCATGTTCTTCCTCTTCCCGACCATCTTCGGGTTGCTGTCCCGGTTGTTCGTGCCGGAGTTGCTGGTCACCGGAACCACCGACGCCGCCGTGCTGCTGCTGCCGAACGCGATGCTCAGCGGCTGGCCGGGGACGCTGCTGACGGTGCTGACCGCGGCGGGCGCGTTCGCGGCGTTCGTGTCGACCTCGTCCGGTCTCGTGGTCAGCATCGCCGGGGTGGTCTCGACCGACCTGCTGCGGGACCGGGGAGTCGACGCGCGGCTGGTGCTGGTGGCCACTGCGCTGCTGCCGGTGGCGCTGTCGCTGGTGCTGCCGCAGGACGATCTTCCGCGCGGAGTGGGACTCGCGTTCGCGCTGGCGGCCTCGACGTTCTGCCCGCTGCTGATACTCGGCGTGTGGTGGCGCGGGCTGACCGCCGCCGGGGCCGGAGCGGGCCTGACCACCGGGGGAGTCCTGGTGCTCGCGGCCATGGGCGCGAGCGCGATGTGGCCGGAGACCGACGGCATCGCCGGTGCGCTGCTGCGCCAGCCCGCGCTGGTGACGGTGCCGATCGCGTTCTCGACGGCGGTGCTGGTCAGCTTCGCCACCCGCGCTCGCCTTCCGGACGGCGTCTCGCGGATCATGCTGCGGATGCACGCCCCGGACCGGCTCGGGTTCCAGGACGGCCCGGCGACCCGGGCGAGCGGCCGGGGGCGCAGGTCGGTCCCGGAAGGACGGCACCGGCGGCGCTGAGCGTTCCGCAATGTCCGGAATGTCGCCCGATCGTTATTCACCGTCGGCAGAAGTGCCGGTGACAACCCTCACAGCACGTGCCAAGCTCTGCTTTCGCAAGTCCGCCTGATGGTCATCCACCCGGTTTGGGAAATTCCTCATTCCGGCGGATTCCGCGAAGATCATCGGGTGCGTAGCGTTCGCGCGTTCACAGCTCGAGCTCCGCCCGGCGCCGGCGGGCGGGAGCGCACCGATGCAGGAGGAAAAGACAACCGTGAACTCCACGGGCCAAAGCGATCCGAGCCCCGGCACCGATGCCGAAGTCTGGATCGACACCCAGCGCAGTCCCGATTTCCGCACGCTCCGGCAACGGTTGCGTAAATTCGTCTTCCCGGTATCGGCGATCTTCCTCGCCTGGTACTTGATCTACGTGCTGCTCGCGGACTACGCGCACGGCTTCATGAGCATCAAGCTCGCCGGGAACATCAACGTCGGCCTGGTCCTCGGGCTGTTGCAATTCGTGTCCACGTTCGTCATCACGACGCTCTACGTCCGGTTCGCCAACAAGAACCTGGATCCGGTGGCCGAGCGGATCCGCGAGAGCGTCGAAGGAGAGCAGCGGTGAGCGCCACTACGACCGCGCTGGGAATGCACCTGGCGCAGAACCCGAACACCGACACGGCGTCCAACCGCTGGCTCAACATCGGCATCTTCGCGGTGTTCGTGCTGGTGACGCTGGTGATCGTGTTCCGGGCGAGCCGGAACACCAAGACCGCGTCGGACTACTACGCCGCGGGCCGCTCGTTCAGCGGCCCGCAGAACGGCATCGCGATCTCCGGCGACTACCTGTCCGCGGCGTCGTTCCTCGGCATCGCGGGCGCGATCGCGGTGTACGGCTACGACGGATTCCTGTACTCGATCGGCTTCCTCGTGGCCTGGCTGGTGGCGTTGCTGCTGGTCGCGGAACTGCTGCGGAACACCGGCCGGTACACGATGGCCGACGTGCTCAGCTTCCGGATGCGGGAGCGTCCGGTGCGCACCGCGGCCTCGCTGTCGACGCTGGCGGTGACGTTCTTCTACCTGCTGGCCCAGATGGCGGGCGCCGGCGGCCTGATCGCGCTGCTGCTGGGCGTGACGGACAAGGGCCAGCAGGCCATCGTGATCGCCGTCGTCGGCGTGCTGATGATCGTGTACGTGCTGGTCGGCAGCATGAAGGGCACCACATGGGTGCAGATCATCAAGGCGGCGCTGCTGATCGCGGGCACGTTCGTGATGACGGTGTGGGTGCTGGGCCTGTACGGCTTCAACCTGTCCGGGCTGCTCGGATCGGCCGTGGACACCGCGGGCGCGAACGGCGAGAAGCTGCTCAACCCGGGTGCGCAGTACGGCAAGACCGAAGCCAGCAGGCTCGACTTCGTGTCCCTGGGGCTGGCGCTGGTGCTCGGCACCGCGGGCCTGCCGCACGTGCTGATGCGCTTCTACACCGTGCCCACGGCCAAGGAGGCGCGGCGCTCGGTGGTGTGGGCGATCTGGCTGATCGGCCTGTTCTACCTGTTCACGCTGGTTCTCGGGTACGGCGCCGGGGCCATGGTCGGGCCGGACGCGATCAAGGAGGCCCCTGGCGGGGTCAACTCGGCAGCGCCGCTGCTGGCGCTGCAACTCGGCGGGCCGTGGTTGCTCGGGTTCATCTCGGCGGTCGCGTTCGCCACGATCCTCGCGGTCGTCGCGGGCCTGACGATCACCGCTTCGGCGTCGTTCGCGCACGACATCTACGCGAACGTGATCAAGAACGGGCAGGTGGACGACAAGCAGCAGGAGGTGAAGGTCGCGCGGATCACCGCGGTGGTGATCGGCGTGGTCTCGATCCTCGGCGGCATCGCGGCCAACGGGCAGAACGTGGCGTTCCTGGTCGCGCTCGCGTTCGCGGTGGCGGCCTCGGCGAACCTGCCGACCCTGCTGTACTCGCTGTTCTGGAAGCGGTTCAACACCACTGGCGCGCTGTGGAGCATCTACGGCGGGCTCGCGGTGACCATCGTGCTGATCATCTTCTCGCCCGCGGTGACCGGCGACGAGGAGGCGATGTTCCCGTCGCTGGACATCGCGCTGTTCCCGCTGAAGAACCCGGGCCTGGTGTCCATCCCGATCTCGTTCCTGCTCGGCTACCTGGGCACGGTGCTGAGCAAGGAGCCGCACAACGCGGAGAAGTACGCCGAGATGGAGGTCCGCTCGCTGACCGGTGCCGGCGCGGAGAAGTCGACCGCGCAGCACTGAGAAGTGCTCCGACCGCAGCACTGATGAGTGCTCGGACAACCGCGCAGTCCAGGAACGCCCCGCCCACCCGGCGGGGCGTTCCGCTGCGCGGTGCGAGTCACGGCACGGGCGAGTCACGGCACGGGCGAGTCACGGCACAGGCGAGTCGCGGCACGGGGACGTGGGCACCTCACGACATGCCCACGGCCGGCGTGGCAGCATCGTGGCGTGACTACCCCGATGCAAGTGCCCGGTGTCCCGCCGGAGGAGCTGCCCGCCGAACTGCCCGGTGCGGGCAACGCGCTGCTGGACGTCCGGGAGCACGACGAGTGGGCCGCAGGGCACGCGCCCGGCGCGGTGCACATCCCGATGAGCGAGATCCCGCAGCGGCTCGACGACCTGCCCGAGGCCGACCAGCTCTACGTGGTGTGCCGCTCCGGTGGCCGTTCGGCGCGCGTCACGGCGTACCTGAACGCGAACGGCTGGGACGCGGTGAACGTGGAGCGCGGCATGAACGGCTGGCACACCAGCGGCCGCAGCGTCGTCTCCGACGACCCCGGCACCGAGCCGTACGTGCTGTGACTCCTCCCGAGCCGGGTCCGCCGCCGCGGCCGGAGTGGGTGGCCACTCCACCGGGCAGACCGCGCACGCGCAGGCGCCCGCG
>NZ_JAFRFW010000864.1:0-5396 GCF_017434145.1 Saccharopolyspora sp.
TCGTACTCGGCGCACCGGCACCGCAGCGCGCACCCGAAGTTCGCGGAGTTCGCCGGTGAGCTCTCATTCGACCTGGACCCGTTCCAGCGCACCGCCTGCCAGGCCCTGGAGTCCGGGCACGGCGCGCTGGTGTGCGCGCCGACCGGCGCGGGCAAGACGGTGGTCGGGGAGTTCGCCGTGCACCTGGCGCTGGCCGAGGGCCGCCGCTGCTTCTACACCACCCCGATCAAGGCGCTGTCCAACCAGAAGTACGCCGACCTCTGCGAGCGCCACGGCACCGGCGCGGTCGGGCTGCTGACCGGCGACACCTCGATCAACGGGGACGCGCAGGTGGTGGTGATGACCACCGAGGTGCTGCGGAACATGCTCTACGCGAGTTCCCAGGGCATCGACCAGCTCGGCTACGTGGTGATGGACGAGGTGCACTACCTCGCCGACCGGTTCCGCGGCGCGGTGTGGGAGGAAGTGATCCTGCACCTGCCGCAGCAGGTGCAGCTGGCGAGCCTGTCGGCGACGGTCAGCAACGCCGAGGAGTTCGGCGAGTGGCTGGTCGAGGTCCGCGGCGACACCCGCGTCGTGGTCGACGAGCACCGCCCGGTGCCGCTGTGGCAGCACATGCTGGTGGGCTCGCGGATGTTCGACCTGTTCGGCGGGGAGACCGAGGACCGCGAGCTGAAGCTGAACCCGCGGCTGCTGCGGCACACCCAGGAACTCGCCCGCACGCACATGCCGCCGGGCCGCGGTCGCGGCGGCCCGCCGGGGCGGCGCAAGGGGCCGAAACCGCCGAAGTTCTTCACCCCGTCGCGGGTGGAGGTGCTGACCAACCTGGACGCGGCCGGGCTGCTGCCCGCGATCGTGTTCATCTTCAGCCGCGCCGGTTGCGACGCCGCGGTGAGCCAGTGCGTGCGCTCGGGCCTGCGGCTGACCACCGAGCACGAGGTGGACGAGATCCGCGAGGTGGTCGAGGAGCACACCGCCTCGCTGCCGGAGTCCGACCTGGAGGTGCTGGGTTACTGGGAGTGGCGGGACGCGCTGGAGCGCGGTGTCGCCGCCCACCACGCCGGCATGCTGCCCGCGTTCAAGGAGACCGTCGAGGAGCTGTTCGTGCGCGGCCTGGTCAAGGCCGTGTTCGCCACCGAGACCCTCGCGCTGGGCATCAACATGCCCGCCCGCACGGTGGTGCTGGAGCGGCTGGTCAAGTTCAACGGCGAGTCGCACGTCGACCTCACCCCCGGCGAGTACACCCAGCTCACCGGCCGGGCGGGCCGCCGCGGCATCGACGTGGAGGGCCACGCGGTCGTGATCTGGCAGCCGGGCGTGGACCCGAAGCAGGTCGCGGGGCTGGCTTCCACCCGCACGTACCCGCTGCGCTCGTCGTTCCGCCCCGGCTACAACATGGCGGTGAACCTGGTGCAGCGCGTCGGCCGGGACGCCTCGCGGGACCTGCTGGAGCAGTCGTTCGCGCAGTTCCAGGCGGACCGCTCGGTGGTCGGCATGTCCCGCCGGGTGGAGCGCAACGCCGAAGCGCTGGAGGGCTACGCCGAGTCGATGGAGTGCCACCTCGGCGACTTCGCCGAGTACTTCGCGCTGCGCCGCCGCATCAGCGACCGGGAGAAGGCGCTGGCCAAGCAGAACCGCGCGTCGCGGCGCGCGGAGGCGGCGAAGTCGGTGGAGAAGCTGCGCAAGGGCGACGTGATCCAGGTGCCGTCCGGCCGCCGCGCCGGGCTGGCCGTGGTGATCGATCCCGGGCTGGAGCCGATGGGCGAGCCGCGCCCGCTGGTGCTCACCGAGGACCGCTGGTCGGGCCGGTTGTCGGTGGCCGACTTCAGCTCGCCGGTGGAGGCGCTGGGCCGGATGAAGCTGCCCAAGCACGTCGACACCCGGTCCCCGAAGTCCCGCCGCGACCTGGCTTCCGGGCTGCGCGAGACCGGGATCGCCCCGCGCAGCGGGCGCGGCAAGCGGCGCGACGACTCGGGCGACGACGCGGAGCTGGCGAGCCTGCGCCGCGCGCTGAAGGCCCACCCGTGCCACGGCTGCGACGACCGCGAGAAGCACGCCCGCTGGGCCGAGCGGCACGAGCGGCTCCGCTCCGAGACCGACAACCTGCGCCGCAAGGTCGCGACCACGACGCATTCGCTGGCCCGCTCGTTCGACCGGATCATCGCGCTGCTGTCCGAGCGCGACTACGTGACGGTCGACGACCCGGACAAGCCGGTGACCGAGCACGGCCGCCGGCTCTCCCGCCTCTACAGCGAGTCGGATCTGCTGGCCGCGGAGTGCCTGCGGGTCGGCGTCTGGGATTCGCTGGGGCCACCGGAGCTGGCAGCGGTGGTCTCCTCGCTGGTCTACGAGTCGCGGCGGGAAGGCCCGATGGCGCCCGCGGTGCCATCCGGCGACGTGTCCGACGCGCTGGCCGCGACGTGGCGGTTGTGGGCCGAGCTGGAGGACGACGAGCGCAGGCACAAGCTCGACCGCACCCGCGAACCGGACCCGGGCTTCGCGTGGCCGGTGTTCCGCTGGGCCCGCGGCGAGTCGCTGGAGCGGGTGCTCACCGCCGCCGCGTCGACCGGGCACGAGCTTTCCGCCGGTGATTTCGTGCGCTGGTGCCGCCAGGTGATCGACCTGCTGGACCAGGTCGCCAAGGTCGCGGGCAAGTCCGACCCGGTCGGTTCGGCCGCGGCGAAGGCGGTCACCGCGATCCGGCGCGGTGTGGTGGCCGCCGGGGCGGTGTGATCATCGGCGTCCGGGCGCTGTGATTGGATTCGCGGGCGCGGTGTTGCGGGGGTCGCACCGTTCTCGCCCGCCTGAGCATTTCGTCCGGAGGTATTCATGACCGGCCCCTACGGCCCGCCCGGTGCCCCGCAACGGGGCACAGCTGCGCAACGTCCGCCGACCGGCTACCGCGGTGACCCCGGTCCCGCGGGACCGCGGCGCCGTTCCGGCAAGTTGCCGTGGTTGATCGGCGCGCTGGTGCTGCTGGTGGTGGCCGCGGCCGTCGCGTTCGTCGGGTTCGTTTCGCCCGGGCTGCTGGTGCGTCCCGAGCTGGACGCGACGAGCGTGCAGCAGGGCGTGCAGCAGACGTTGCGCACGTCTTACCGTCTCGGCGCCGTGCAATCGGTGCGCTGCCCGGCGGGGCAGGTCGCCGATCCGGGCAGCAGCTTCGAGTGCCAGGTCGACCTTGGCGGCGAGCGCAAGTCGGTGCCGGTGACGGTCCGCGATTCCTCCGGGGTGTACGAGGTCGGCTATCCGCGCTGAGCCGGAAATCCGTTCGACGGATCGCTTTCTCGCGGGCAAGATGCATGGGGTGAGCGAGGTCAACGTCCGGCCGCTGGCCGATTCCGAATTCCGCCCGGCGCTCGATCTGTTCGTCGCATCGTTGCAGCACGGCCAGCGCCCGTCGGAGGAGCGCTGGCAGCGTTCCTCCACCCGCTACGAGCCGGGGCGGGTGTTCGGCGCATTCCTCGACGGCGAACTCAGCGGCACCGCGATGTCGTTGCCTTCCACGCTGGTGGTGCCGGGCGGTGCGGTGCTGCCGTCGGCCGCGGTCACCGGTGTCGGCGTGCGCGCGGACCGGACTCGTCGGGGCTTGCTGCGCGGCTTGATGGACGCGCAGCTGACGGACACCAAGCGGCGCGGGGAGCCGCTGGCGATGCTGCACGCTTCGGAGACCGCGATCTACCCGCGCTTCGGCTACGGCATGGCCAGCCGCAGCCAGCGGGTGGCGCTGCGCCGTGCAGACGCGGTCCTGCGCCCCGATGCGCCCGGTGATGGCAACGTGCGCCTGCTCGACGGTGCGACGGCGGAGAAGCTGCTGCCGGAGACGTACGCGCGGATCGGAAATGCGCGGCACGGGATGATGGCGCGCAGCGAGGGCTGGTGGACGACGCGGCTGGCCGACACCGTCGACAACGGCGGCGGCATGTTCGTCGCGGTGCATTCCGGCCCGGACGGCGACGACGGTTTCGTGCTCTACGAGGCGGAGAAGACCGACCACATCTTCGGCAACGGCTCGATCACCGCGAAGGTCGTCGACCTGCACGCGGCCGACACCGCCGCGGAGGCTTCGCTGTGGCGCTTCCTGCTCGGCCTGGACCTGGTGACCGACGTGATCGCCCCGGACCGCCCGATGGACGAGGCGTTGTCCTGGTGGCTGGCGGATTCGCGCGCCTGCCAGGTAACCCGGGTCGACGACGATCTGTGGGTGCGGCTGGTGGATGTGCCGCACGCGCTGGCCGAGCGCACTTACGGCGCGGGCGAACCGGTGATCATCGAGGTGCGGGACGCGGTGCTGCCGGAGAACGCGGGCAACTACCGGATCACCTCCGACGACGCCGTGCCCTGCGACGAACCCGCACAGATCACGCTCGACGCGGACGCTCTCGGCTCGATCTACCTGGGCGAGGTAGCCCCTTCCACCCTCGCCGCCGCGAACCGCATCCAGGTGCACGACCCCGTGGCCCTGGCCCCCGCGGACGCGCTGTTCGCCACGGCGTGCCCGCCTTGGTGCGGCACCCAGTTCTGATCCGCGCCACGCGGTCGGTTCACCTCAGTCCAGCGGTGCGACCAGCAGCGGGAGCTCCCGGATGGCTTCCAGCCCGCAGGGCAGCCCCGCCAGCGCGCAGACCGCGCGGATGCCGAGGTAGTCGTCGAGCTCGGGATCGCAGGATCCCGCCGATTCGAAGGCGGCGCGCGCTTCGGCCGGGGCGTCCTCGGGGAGATCGCTCAGCTCGAACACCGCGCTCGCGTTGGTGAGCAGCTCGCCGCCGACCGCGTAGACGAAACCGGCCTGTCCGGTGATCGTGACGTAGCCGGTCGCCGCTGCTGCGCCTTCGCCGGAGAGCACTTGCGCGGTTTCCAGGTCCGGGTCCGCGGTCCTCAAGAAGCCGAGGGTGTGGCCGAGGTCGTCGTAGACGAAGGTCCAGTCGCCGACTCGCCCGGCCAGCAGCACCGCCGTCGGGTTCAGCGGCGCGATGGCGGCTCCGGGCAGCGACGTGTGCTCGTCGGGGCGTTCGGCGGGCAGTTCGCAAGAGGAGATCGACTGCCGATCGGCCCCCAGCAGTTCCAGCGCGCGCGCCGGTTCGAGGTCGCGGACCACGTGCACGAGGTGGTTCGGATCGTCGGGGGCGAGTTCGCTGATCCAGACCGGGCATCCGATTTCATCGACGGCTTCCGGATCGAACCCGGGCGTGGACATGCGATCTCCTCTTCGGTGCGCGCCGACTGCTCGCCACTCCTTTTTCGGGTGGCGGCGAAGACGACGCGATAATCGCCGGAATCCGGGTGTTCGCCGCGACGTTATGAGCAGCGCTCGCCGAGCACCGGGGAAATCCCTCGTTCTCGATCCGTTCCGGCCCGGGGACCGCTCCGGCGAATGCTCGTGCAGTCCCGGCGTATCA
>NZ_JAFRFW010000865.1:0-2903 GCF_017434145.1 Saccharopolyspora sp.
GGCAGCAGCGAGCCGTCGAACAGCCGCGGTGGCGCCGAGCCCTCCGGGCGCTGCTCCCACAACCGCCGCTGCAACACGTCGAACGTGCCCTTCGCGGTGGCGTCCGGGATGCGCGCGACGTCGTTGCCGTGCTTGACGCCGGACTCGTGGTTGACCACCGCGTGCCAGCGCGGCAGCTCCAGCGCGGCGTCGTTCTGCTCGGCCAGCACCCGCCGCGCCTTCGGCAGCGCGATGCGCAGGATGAACTGCTCGAAGATCGCGGGCTTGCCCCAGAACGCCTCGATCCCGGAAACGTCCTGGCTGGCCAGCACCAGGTGGATGCCCTGCGAGCGGCCGCGCCGGGCGACGTCCTCCAGCAGCGAGGTCGCCTGCGTGGAAACGGTGTCGCGTTCGGCGAACAGGTACTGGAACTCGTCGATCACCGCGACGATCCGCGGCCACCGCCCGTCCGGGTCCTCCGCGCGCAGCTCCTCGAGCTTGGTGACCTCGTGCTCCTTGGCCGCGTCGGCACGCCTGCGCATCTCGGTCGACCGGAATCGCAGCAGCGCCAGGCCGAACTCGCGGTCGGCGTTCACGTTCACCCCGACCAGCTGCGCGTGCGGCAGCCAGGTCGGGTCCCGGCGGCCCGGGGTGAACTGCGCGAACGAGACGCCCTCCTTGAAGTCGAGCAGGTACAGCTCCAGCTCGTCCGGCGAATAGCGGGCCGCCATCCCGCCGAGCATCGAGTACAGGAGGTTCGTCTTGCCGGAGCCGCTCGGGCCGCCGATCAGCGTGTGCGGGCTCGCGTCGCCGAGGGTCACCTTCGACGGCTCGCCCTCGTGGAAACCCACCGGAGCCTGCAATCCGGACGCGGAGCGCTGCGTCCAGATCTGCTCCGGCACCAGATCGTCGAACGTGCGCACGCGCGCGCGATGGGTGATGAACTCCTGCGCGATGGCGGTGCACGCCTTGGTGACCTGGTCGCGCGGCGGCGCTTCGTCCAGCCGCACGGCGGTTTCCGGGCCGGTCATGCTGGTGCGGACGTCGTCGGCATCCAGCAGCCGCACCGACTCCACCGAGCTGTTCACGGTCATCGGCAGGTCCGCAACGATCAGCTGGATCCCGCAGGCCAGGCCGTTGCGGGCCACGCGCTGCAGCTGCTGCTGCCGTTCCTCCCGCAGCGGTTCGCCATCGCCGAACAGGACCGCCACGCGCCACGGCTCATCGCGCTGACCGGTCTGCTCGGCCAGCGATCGCAGCGAGATGTGCCCGCCGTTGAGCGCGTTGGTGTGGATCCGGCGGATGTGGTCGGACAGCTCTTCGAGCATCTCGCCGAGCCGCGTCGGGTCGTGCGCGGTCAGCAGTTCCGCATTGGTCAGCGGGTACAGGCCCGGCAGCGTGCCGGTCAGCTGCGCGACGTCCCAGACGTGCACGCGCACCAGCCCGGGCTTGTAGTGGCTGAGCATCCGCAGCAGCAGGTTCTGCACCAGCGCCTCGCGCGCCTCGGTGGTCTGCGAGCTCGACGTGATGCGCAGGTGCGACTCGTCGAGCATCGGCATCGCCACCGGGAACGGGCGCGGGTCCGGCGATTCCGGCACGTGGCCGGTTCCGATCCGCCACAGCTGCGGCGGGGGCGAGTTCAGCTCCGCGGTGCCGGTCGTGCCGAGCCATTCGTGCATCGGCCGCCCCGCGGTGCCCGGTGCGGCCGCGGCGACCAGTTCGGTGAGCTGGTCGGGACCGTCGCCGGTCCAGCCGGTGAACAACCGCTCGCGTTCGGCGCGGGCTTCCCGCAGCGCGCTGTCGAAGGCCAGGCTCGGGGTGTCTTCGATCGAATCCGGATCGCGCTCCACCGCTGCCAGTCCCGTCGTGGCGATGCGCTTGGCGAATTCCTGCTCGGCGAACGAGACGCGGACCCGGTCGAGTTCGTTCTCCGCGGCGCCGAGGGCACCGGCGACGGTGCTGCGCAGGTGGTCGAAGGCCGACTCGATGCTGCTACGCCGCTCGTTGCGTTTGCGCACACCCCACCTCGGCAGCCGGTGTTACGGACCGTGAGGAAACTACCACCCGGAGGTTTCCTGGAGTCGGTTCCGGTGGCACTCGCCACCGCTGGATTCCGGTGCGGCCGCTCGGAGACGGCCGTCCGGCCGGTCGACTCACAGCCCTGCGGCGTACGTACGCAACGTGTCCACCACGTGCGCCACCGCCGCCTGAGTTCGCTCGAGCTGGTCGTCCGCGTGGGACATCCCCGCCGGTACCACGGTCTCCGGATGATCCGGATCCAACTTCGCCAATGCGACCTTCGCCTCCGCCAGTGAACGGCGGCCTGCGGTGAGGCCGCGGTTCGCCTCGTCGAGCTTCGCCTCGGTGGCGCGCAGCGCCGCCATCAGCTCCGTCAGCGACGACACGTCACAGCCGTCCCGCGTAGCCCTCGGCCTGCGTGATGCTGGACCGGATCGCGCCCTGTACCGCGGTCAGGTTGCTCACGGCTTCGGAGAGCATTCCGTACGCCTGGTGAACATCGTCCTGCACGCTGTCGTGCGTCGCTCCGTGCAGAGCCGTTCGCGCCTCGTCCAGCGACGAGATCGCTTCCTGGATCCTCCCGAGGCTCTCGTCGGCCTTGTCCTTGGCGCGTGCAACTTCCTGGCGAACTTCATCCACGCTTGCCATGTGTTCTTCGCCGACCCTTCCGCCGAAGGTGATCAGTTGACGGTGCAAAGTTATCCCGCGCCACCCGCCCGGACGCGGGCAGGGCGGCGGTGTTGATCAGGGGTGGTCCCCTGGTGCGACGAACCGGCTCGACCGTCCGGACGCGCCCGGACAGCCGGTGCGCGCTCATCCCGCCGGCTGCCGCTGAGCCGGGTCCGGCGCCGCTGCGTTCAACTCCACGGCCGCGATCCCGGACCGCGGCGTCGGCGCCGCCGACC
>NZ_JAFRFW010000866.1:0-4709 GCF_017434145.1 Saccharopolyspora sp.
CGAGGCGGCGACCTCGCGGCCACCGCCCAGCGTCCCGGCGACCACCCCGAAGACCCCGGCGATCGCGAGCGCACCGGCCACGACCAGCGCGATCAGCCACCGCCGCCGCTTGGGGGCGGTCAACGCCTGCCCGCCGAGACGAGCCGCTTGCGGTACGCGACGCCACCGGTCACGGCCGCGCTGGTCAGCGCAAGTGCGCCGAGACCGAGCAGCCCGGCGGGCGTCCCGTCGTCACCCGGCAACTCCACGACTCCGCCCGCACCTGGGTCGCCCGCGGGGATGCGGATCGGCACGGTCGGGGTGTTCGCCTTGTTGCTCAGGTTCAGCGCCAGCGTCGCGCCGGGTTCCAAGGTGCCGGTGACCGAGGGCGGTTGCTGCGGGTCGAACGCTTCCTCGTAGCCCTCCGCCGGAGCCACCTCGGTGATCTTGATCTCCTGCGGCGTGCGCAGGTCGGGGATCTCCGCGGTGCCCTCCGGACCGGTGGTGATCACGGCAGGCTGTCCGTCCTGCCCGGTCAGCGGGGTGCCGTCCTGGCGCAGTGCGGGCTGGTCGTCGGGCAGGCTCACGCGCAGCGCGACCCCGGCGATGCCTGCTTTGCTCTGCTCGTCGACCTTGCCGACGGAGACCGTCCCTGGCGCGGTCACCGCGGGGACGGTGTCGTCCACGGTGAGCTGTTTCTCGCCGCCGGTGGAGACCACCCGCTGCACGCCGTCCGGGTTCTGCACCGCCTCCTGCACGTGCGGCCGCTCGGCCGGGGTGGCCAGCTCACCGGAGACCTTCGGGTTCGGGCCGGTGGGGGTCACCTTCAGCTGCAGCGGCTCACCGCTTTCCGGGGTGGTGATGGTCCCGTTCTCGTCGAGCCCTTCGACCTCGGCGTCGGTGGCGTTGATCCGGACCGGGACGCCGGTGACGCCGCGGCCGTCCGGGTGCTCGACCGTGAACGTCCAGTCGGCCTGCTGCCCGATGACCTGTTCCTGCTCCGGCGCGGCCAGCGACGCCTGCCACGGCCCGCGGTTGCGTTCCGCGTCGGCGCGCAGCTGTTCGACCGCGTCCTTGGTGCTCTGCGGCAGCTTGCCGAACTGGAAGTCGACGTCGTAGGCGATCTGCTCGAACGGTTTGCCCGGGTCGAGGTCGTCCGGGGTGCGCGGCGGCGAGGTCCACGAGTGCAGCAGGTGCGCGAGCGCCGCCGCCTCGTCCGGGTTCTGCGTGCTGCCGTAGCGCAGCAGCAGGTAGGAGATGTTCGCCGCGACGTCGTCGGGCAGCGGGGTGCCCCACTTGGTCAGCAGTTCGTCGCCGGGCTGGTACTGCTCACCGGTGTCCGGCGCCTTCAGCGCGAACTGGACGCACCACACCTGCTTGTCGCCGACGATGTACGAGCCGAGCCAGTCGCGGTCCCGTTGCACGCCTGCGTAGGGCTGTCCTGGTTTGGTTTCGTGGCCGATCCCTTCTTCCGGTGCGGCGACGGCGGCGCCGGGCGTCGCCAGCAGCACGCCGCCGGCGAGCACAGCGGATCCGGCCACCGCTGTGAGCAATTTCTTGAACGTGCGCATCCATGCTCCAGTCTCGGTCTGGGAGAGCGGGGCGCCGACGTCCTCGCGGTCAGCGGCTCACTTTCGTGAGCCGCTGACCGGCGCAAACCCCCCGACGTGGCACGCGGACGCCCGCAGCGGATACTTCCGGTCACGGAATGTGGTTACAAGCGGACATCCGGGTAATCGGCGCGGTCACCGAAAGCGACATCGGCGGCGGGCTCGGCCTCGATCGGCACTCTTCCGGCCCAGCGCAGCGGCCTTCCGAGGAGTTCCAGCAGTACCGGCCGCAGCCCGGTGGAAAGGTTGCCGCCGGAACGTGACCGTTATTCCCGGACATTGCGATGCGGAGTAGTTTCCGACGGGGCGGGCACTGATCACCGCCAGGCAGGTAATGTCGGCTTTACCTAGTCGGGAACCAACCGGCGGGTTCGGTCGTTAGCACGGTGACGGCGCAAAGCACGCCAGGAGGACGAGTTGCGCACAACGAGCAACCCAGCGTTCAAGAACCTGCCGGGACACAGCGGCGGGTACGCGAACTTCGACTACGGCCGGGGCGGCACCGCAGCGCCCGGCCGCGCGCCGGCTGCTCCGCCGCAGACCGCGCGTCCGATGACCATCGACGACGTGGTCACCAAGACGGCCATCACGCTCGCCATCACGCTGATCACCGGTGCTGCGACTTACGTCAGCGGGATGGCCATGCTGGCGCTGCCCGCTGCGATCGTGGGCCTGGTGGTGTCGCTGGTCATCATCTTCACCAAGAAGGTGCGCCCCTGGCTGGTCGTCACTTACGCCGCGGTCGAGGGCGTGTTCCTCGGCGGCATCAGCTATGTCTTCGGCGAACTGCTGAGCCGGACCGGCGTCGGCGGCCCCGGCATGATCATGCAGGCGATCGCGGGCACCATGGGCGTGTTCGCCGCGATGCTGGTGGTCTACAAGACCGGCGCGATCCGGGTGACGCCGAAGCTCACCAAGTGGATCATCGGCCTGGTCGCCGGTGCCGCGGTCGCGATGCTGGTCAACCTGGTCGTCGGGTTCTTCGTGCCCGGCGGGCTCGGCCTGCGCGACGGCAGCCCGATGGCCATCGGGTTCAGCCTGCTGTGCATCGGCATCGCCGCGTTCAGCTTCCTGCTGGACTTCGACGCCGCGGACCGGGCGATCAAGAGCGGTGTGGACGCCAAGGTCAGCTGGTACATCGCCTTCGGCCTGATGACCACGCTGGTCTGGCTGTACCTGGAGATCTTGCGGCTGCTGTCCTACTTCAACAACAACTAGCGCCGCGCAACGCACGAAAAGCGCCCGTTCCCAGCAGGGAACGGGCGCTTTTTCGGGAGCGTGATCCGTCGCTCACACCCGGCGCAGCGGGTCAGGAGAGCCGTTCGAGGACCATCGCCATGCCCTGGCCACCGCCGACGCACATCGTCTCCAGGCCGAACTGCTTGTCGTGCCACTGCAAGGAGTTCAGCAGCGTGTTGGTGATCCGCGCGCCGGTCATGCCGAACGGGTGCCCGACCGCGATCGCGCCGCCGTTGACGTTGAGCTTCTCCAGCGGCAGGCCGAGTTCCTGGTAGGACGGGATGACCTGCGCGGCGAACGCCTCGTTGATCTCGGCCAGGTCGATGTCGCCGATGCCCATCCCGGCGCGGGCCAGCGCCTGCTTGGACGCCTCGACCGGGCCGAGCCCCATGATCTCCGGGGACAGCCCGCTCACCCCGGTGGACACGATCCGCGCCAGCGGAGTGAGGCCCAGCTGCTTGGCCTTGGTGTCGCTCATGATCACCAGCGCGGCCGCGCCGTCGTTGAGCGCGCAGCAGTTCGCCGCGGTGATCCGGCCGTCCGGGCGGAACACCGGCTTGAGGCCGGACACGGCTTCCTTGGTGACCCCGGCGCGCGGCCCGTCGTCGGAGTCGACGATCTGTCCGGACGGCGTGGTCACCGGGGTGATCTCGCGCGACCAGAACCCGTTCGCGATCGCCTTCTCGGCGAGGTTCTGCGAACGCACGCCGAAGTCGTCCATCTCGTCGCGGGAGACGCCCTTGGCCCGTGCCAGGTTCTCCGCGGTCTGGCCCATCGGGATGTAGACGTCCGGGACCTTGCCGAACTCGCGCGGGTCGGTCCAGTCGTCGGCGCCCTGCTCCGCGGTGGCCTGGGTGCGGGCTTCGGCGTCGGCGAACAGCGGGTTGTGCGTGTCGTCCAGCGAGTCCGAGTTGCCCTTGGCGAACCGGGACACCGCCTCCACACCGGCGCTGATGAACACGTCGCCCTCACCGGCCTTGATCGCGTGCAGCGCCATCCGCGTGGTCTGCAGGCTGGAGGAGCAGTAGCGGGTGATCGTGGCGCCGGGCAGGTGGTCGTAGCCCAGCAGCACCGAGACGACGCGGCCCATGTTGAA
Organism: Saccharopolyspora sp.; assembly: GCF_017434145.1. NCBI lineage: Bacteria > Bacillati > Actinomycetota > Actinomycetes > Pseudonocardiales > Pseudonocardiaceae > Saccharopolyspora > Saccharopolyspora sp. The sequence continues at coordinate 3,925 of NZ_JAFRFW010000866.1, forward strand.
GCCCTGCTCACCGCCGGGCAGGCCGCAGCCCAGCAGCAGGTCGTCGATCTCGGTGGGGTCCAGCTCCGGCACCTTGTCCAGCGCCGCGCGCACGATCTGCGCGGACAGGTCGTCCGGGCGGACGTCGACCAGTGCGCCCTTGCCTGCGCGGCCGATGGGGGAGCGGGCAGCGGAAACGATCACTGCTTCGGGCATGGCGGGAACTCCTTCGTTCGGGGCGTGCCGGGGCATGGTGTCCGATGCCGTGCTGCGCACTGTGCCCAACACCGTGCTTCGCACCGTGTCCGAACACCGTGCTTCGCACGATCTCCAATACCGTGCTGCGCACGATGCTGGCACCGCGCGGGGCAGGACCGCGATGACCGCGTTGTAAGCGAACGCCGACGCACTGCGCACGACACCGAGCTGGCACGGCGTGCCGTTCTCGGCCACTGTAAAACCGACGCGGCCCGGTTCCGCCTGAGACGACCGTCACCTTCCGCGCGCGGTTCAGTCCGTGCCGCGGCGCCCGAAGCGCCGGTTGAGCCGGGCCATCGCCCGACTGGTCGGCCGCCGCGCCTCCGCGGCCGCGGAACGGGTCGGTGCCTGCGGCAACGGTCCACCACTCCATTCGCCGATGGCCGCGCACAACGCGGGCAGCAGCAGCTTCGCGGCCGCCTCGTATCCGGCGGCGGACGGGTGGAACCGGTCCGGGCTGAAGAACTCCTGCGGCCGGGTCAGGAACTCCGGAGACAGCAGATCGGCCAACGGCACCGCGTGCCCGCCGGCGGCTTCCACGGCCCGGC
>NZ_JAFRFW010000867.1:0-1971 GCF_017434145.1 Saccharopolyspora sp.
AACGGGCTCCGCCTCGCGGCGGCGAACCGCATTCGAGTGCGCGCGCCATGTCGCGGATCGCTTGCGGAATGATGGGCATGTCGTGCAGGACCATGAATGCGACCGCTTTCGGGCGCACTGCGCGACATATTCGAGGGAAAGGTCGCCGCCGCGGCCGGAAGCTGCGAGCCGGCAGGCGCAACGGTTCCGCGGGTTCCGGGTACGAACATCGCGACCGCCGCCGGAGACGGGCCGGGACTGCTCCGGCCGAACGATCGCTCTTGCCGCACCCATTTTTGACAACGTACGTTGTCAGCAACCTTGTCAAAGACGACGAGAGGTGCTCGCCATGCAGCGACGAAGCAGCGTGCTCGACACGGTGCCCGCGGACCGCGCGGATGCCGGGTTGCGACCCGTGCGCGGTGATGCGGGACCACCCGTGCTCGGCTACGCGCTCCAGGCGACCAGCGACCCGCTTACGTTCCACCGCAAGCGCTACGAGCAGTACGGCCCGGTGTCCTGGTTCAGCGCGTTCGGCACGCGCACGGTGCTGCTGCTCGGTCCGGAGGCGACCGGCACCGCGCTGCAGAACCGGGACAAGGCCTTCGCCAACGGTCCCGGCTGGCGCCGGCTGATCGGGCCGTTCTTCGACGGCGGACTGATGCTGCGCGACTTCGACGACCACCTCGCGCACCGGCGCATCCTGCAGCAGGCGTTCACCAACGACCGGCTGCGCAGCTACCTCGCCGAACTGCACGGCGCCATCGTCTGCGGGATCGAGCAGTGGTCACCGCGCGCGGACTTCCCCGTCTACACCGCGCTGAAAGCGCTCACGCTCGACCTCGCCAGCGACATCTTCATGGGCGGAGTCGACTTCGGACGGCGCAAGCAGGAGGTCAACCAGGCGTTCATCGGCTGCGTGCAGGCCGCTACGTCGCTGGTGCGCCTGCCGCTGCCGGGCACCCGGTGGCGGCGCGGCCTGCGCGGGCGGGCGCTGCTGGAACAGGTGCTGCGCCCGCAGGTCGCCCGGCGCCGCGCCGAGGACTCGGCGGGCGAGGACCTGTTCTCGCAGCTGTGCACCGCCTCCGACGACGACGGGGCGCGGTTCACCGACGACGAGGTCGTCGACCACATGGTGTTCCTGCTGATGGCCGCGCACGACACCTCCACGATCACCGCGACCAGCATGGTCAGCTTCCTCGGCAGGAACCCGGAGTGGCAGCAGCGCTGCCGCGCCGAGGCCGACGCGCTGAGCGCGGAAAAGCCCAGCCGCGAGGAACTCGACGGGCTCGAAGCGCTGGACCTGGTGATGAAGGAGTCGCTGCGGCTGGTGACCCCGGTCCCGTCGCTGATGCGCCAGACCGTGGCCGACACCGAGGTCTGCGGGCACCACCTGCCCGCGGGGACTCCGGTCGCGGTCGCCTCCCACCAGGTCCACCACGATCCGCAGGTCTGGACCGACCCGGAGCGGTTCGACCCGGACCGGTTCGCCGAACCGCGGCGGGAGGACCGCAACCACCGCTTCGCCTGGCAGCCCTTCGGCGGCGGCGTGCACAAGTGCATCGGCATGCACTTCGGGACCATGGAGGTCAAGGCGATCATGACGCAGCTGCTGCGCCGGTTCAGCTGGACCGTGGACCCCGCCTACGAGATGCCGCTGAACTACAACTCGCTGCCGTTCCCGACCGACGGCGCACCGGTCGCGCTGCGCCGCCGCGAGCGCGCGAGCACCCCGGCCTGACCTCCCCGAGCTTTCCCACCCATCCCACTGACCAGGAGGCGACGAGAATCGTGCGGCAACTGACCGGCAAAGTAGTCGTGATCACCGGAGCGGGCGGCGGCATCGGCCGCGCGCTGGCGCAGCGGTTCGCCGCGGCGGGCGCGGTGCTCGCGCTGTCCGATGTGGACCCCGCGGCCGCCCGGGAGACCGCCGTCGAGGACAGGCGGCAGTGGCTCACGTTCATCGTGGCCGGCGGAGGTCCCAACGGAGTC
>NZ_JAFRFW010000868.1:0-4832 GCF_017434145.1 Saccharopolyspora sp.
CCCGCGGGACCGCGCCTGATCCCGGCGAGGACGTGAGAACGTCTTCGCCGCCGGAAACAAGTCCGCGCGCTGCGGCTGTGCAGCACGCGTGAAACCGACCCGGCCCGGAACGCCGCTGCTGGTGCGGCGTTCCGGGCCGCCGGTTCTCCTCGGGCGGGCGCGGTCCGGTTACCCTCGATCCCAAGTATTCAGGTACCGCAGCACTCGGGTGCCTGGTGCGCTCAGGTACCTCACTCGACTCAGGAGCGGCGAGAACCCGTGTTCGACACCCTTAGCGACCGGCTCACCTCGGTCCTGCAGAACCTGCGCGGCAAGGGCCGGCTCTCGGACGCCGACATCGACGCCACGGCGCGGGAGATCCGCATCGCCCTGCTGGAAGCCGACGTGGCGCTGCCGGTGGTGCGCGCGTTCATCGCGGGTGTCAAGGACCGGGCCAAGGGAGCGGAGGTCTCCGCCGCGCTGAACCCGGCCCAGCAGGTCATCAAGATCGTCAACGAGGAGCTGGTCGGCATCCTCGGCGGGGAGACCCGCCGCCTGGAGTACGCCAAGAACCCGCCCACCGTGATCCTGCTGGCCGGGCTGCAGGGCTCCGGCAAGACCACGCTCGCGGGCAAGCTCGCCAAGTGGCTCGCCGGTCAGGGCCACACCCCGATGCTGGCGGCGTGCGACCTGCAGCGGCCGAACGCGGTCAACCAGCTCCAGGTCGTGGGTGAGCGCGCGGGCGTGCCGGTGTTCGCGCCGGAGCCGGGCAACGGCGTCGGCGACCCGATCGGGGTGGCCCGCGGCAGCCTGGACGAGGCCAAGCGCGCCCAGCACGACGTGGTCATCGTCGACACCGCCGGTCGGCTCGGCGTCGACGAGGAGATGATGCAGCAGGCCGCGGACATCCGGGACGCGGTCAGCCCCGACGAGATCATGTTCGTGGTCGACGCCATGATCGGCCAGGATGCGGTCAGCACCGCCGAGGCGTTCCGCGACGGCGTCGGCTTCTCCGGCGTGGTGCTCACGAAGCTGGACGGCGACGCCCGCGGTGGTGCCGCGCTGTCGGTCCGGCAGGTCACCGGCCAGCCCATCATGTTCGCCTCCAACGGGGAGAAGCTGGAGGACTTCGACGTCTTCCACCCCGACCGGATGGCCAGCCGGATCCTCGGCATGGGCGACATGCTCACCCTGATCGAGCAGGCGGAGCAGGCGTTCGACGCCGACCAGGCCGAGCAGGCCGCGGCCAAGCTCGGCTCCGGGCAGCTGACCCTGGAGGACTTCCTGGAGCAGATGCAGGCGGTCCGCAAGATGGGGCCGCTGCAGAACCTGCTCGGGATGCTGCCGGGCGCGAACGGCATGAAGGACCAGCTGGCCAACTTCGACGAGAAGCACCTGGACCGGCTGCAGGCCATCATCCGCGGCATGACGCCTGCCGAACGGGACGACCCGAAGATCATCAACGCCTCGCGCAGGCAGCGCATCGCCCGCGGTTCCGGGGTCAACGTCAGCGACATCAACGATCTGGTGAACCGGTTCTTCGAAGCCCGCAAGATGATGCAGTCGATGGCCGGCCAGTTCGGCGGCTTCGGCGGCGGCGGTGGCGGCAAGAAGGGCAAGAAGGGCAAGGGCAAGAACCGCAAGGGCAAGAACAAGGGCCCGACGCCGCCGAAGGGCATGAAGGGGATGCCGGGCGGGATGCCCGGCGGAATGCCCGGGCTGCCGCCCGGCGGTGCGGGTGGTCCCGACATGTCCAAACTGGAGGGCGGGCTCAACGAGCTGCCATCGGGCTTCGACCCGTCCAAGCTGAACTTCGGCGGCAAGAAGAAGAAATGAGCGCGGCGCTGCACCTGCGCGGGGTCCTGCTGCCCGGCGGTGAGACCGGTGACCTCTGGCTGCAGGACGGTCTGATCAGTCATCAGCCGATTCCGGGCGCGACGACCGTGTTCGACGGCGGCTACGTGCTGCCGGGCCTGGTGGACGCGCACTGCCACGTCGGCATCGGGCCGGAAGGCCCGGTGGAACTCGACGTTGCCGTGCAGCAGGCCGAGACCGATCGGGACGCGGGCACGCTGCTCATCCGCGACTGCGGCGCGCCGATCGACACCCGGCCGCTGCAGGAGCGCACCGATCTTCCGCGGATCATCCGCGCCGGGCGGCACCTGGCGAAGCCGAAGCGCTACATCCCGTACCTGGCCGACCAGCTCGAGGACGAGTCCGAGCTGCCGCGCGCCGTGGCCGAGCAGGCCGAGTACGGCGACGGCTGGGTCAAGCTGGTCGGGGACTGGATCGACCGCTCCGCAGGGGACCTCGCCCCGCTGTGGAGCGACGGGGCGCTGACCGAAGCGATCGAGGTCGCGCACGCGCACGGCGCCCGCGTCACCGCGCACGTCTTCGGCGAAGAAGCGCTGCCCGGCCTGCTGCGAGCGGGCATCGACTGCATCGAGCACGGCACCGGGCTCACCGACGACACCGTGGAGCTGATGGCCCGGCACGGCACCGCGCTGGTGCCGACGCTGGTCAACATCGAGAACTTCCCGTCGTTCGCCGCTTCGGCGAGCAAGTACCCCGACTACGCCGCGCACATGACCGCGCTGTACGAGCGCGGCGACGCGACCGTGGCCAAGGCGGTCGAAGCCGGCGTGCCGGTCTACGCGGGAACCGACGCGGGCGGCGGCATCGAGCACGGCGTGCTCGTCGACGAAGTGCTCGCGCTGCACCGCGTAGGGCTCTCCGCGGAGGAAGCGTTGGGCACGGCGTCCTGGTCGGCCCGGGAATGGCTCGGGTACGGGGGCTTGCAGCACGGCGCGGTGGCCGATTTGCTGTGCTACGACGACGATCCCCGCAAGGACCTCGCGGCGTTGCGGCATCCTCGGCGCATCGTGCTGCGGGGCGCGGTCGTCGGCTGACCCGCATCCGATTTCGGATGCTCGGCAGGAAAGCGCGAAGGTAATCTGGCGGTTCCGCCATGGCCCGCCGCGAGCGACCCGGATGCCGTTCGCCCGAGACGGAGGCGCCCGTGCAGGTACCGAACCCCGACTTCCCCGACGGCGCGGCGGAGGCCGGAGGCGCGGGAACCACCGCTTCCGCGAGCGCGACCGCGCAAGCCGACCGTCCCGGCTCGGCCCGGCCCGATCACCGCTGGGGCTTCGGCGCGTTCTTCTTCGCCGAAGCCGTGTTCATCCTGACTTCGGTGGTGCTGCCCGCGATCTACGGGAAGCCGAGCGGTGACGGCCCCCTGATCGTGTTGATGATGATGGTGCCGACGTTGCTCTCCGGCGCGGTCGCGGTGCTGATCACGGTGCTGCGCGGGAACGGGCCGCGGCTGGACTTCGGGCTGAACCTGCACTGGTGGGACATCCGGACCGGGCTGACCGTCGGCGCCTTCGGCATGATCACCACGACCGCGGCTTCGATGATCTGGATCCGCTGGGTCGGCCCGGACAACGCCACTTCGACCGTGAGCAGCCTGCTGGACGGGGTGCGGCTGTCGCCTTCGCTGGCGGTGCTGCTGTTCCTGCACGTGTGGCTGATCGCGCCGATCTGCGAGGAGCTGCTGTACCGGGGCCTGCTGTGGGGCGCGATGGACCGGCTGCGGTGGAGCCAGATCAGCGCTTTCGTGCTGTGCACGGCGCTGTTCGCGATCGGGCACCTGGAGCCGGAGCGGACCGCGCTGCTGCTGGTGATCGCGGTACCGATAGGCGTGGCGCGGATGCTCACCGGCCGCCTCACCGCCAGCGTGGTCGCGCACCAGGTGAACAACTTCCTGCCCGCGCTGGGCCTGCTGCTGCTCTCGCTCGGCGTTCTCGGTTAGGCCGCCGGGAGCCTGCTGCGGCGGGGAAACCGGCGTCTGGCACAATTGTCGACTGTTCGCCGTGCGGCGGTCCCTCTCACCGTCCGCGGCCGTCTACGTATGAGCATGGAACACCGTTTTCCCCACACGGCTCGACATGCTCCCCGAGCACGAACGAGAGTCTGAGGAGCACCAGCACCCGTGGCTGTGAAGATCAAGCTGGCGCGGATCGGTAAGGTCCGCGAGCCGCACTACCGCATCATCGTCGCCGACGCGCGCACCCGCCGGAACGGCCGGGACATCGAGACGATCGGGCAGTACCACCCGAAGGAGAACCCGAGCCGCATCGAGGTCAACTCGGATCGGGCGCAGTACTGGCTGGGCGTCGGCGCGCAGCCGACCGAGCCGGTGCAGGCCATCCTGGAGGTCACCGGTGACTGGCAGAAGTTCAAGGGCCTGCCGGGCGCCGAGGGCACGCTGAAGACGCCGGAGGCCAAGCCTTCCAAGCAGGACCTGTTCAACGCCGCGCTCGCGGCCGCCGGTGAGGAACCGACCACCGAGGCCGTCACGCCCAAGAAGAAGGGCGGCAAGAAGGCCGAGGCGGACACCGCCGAAGCCGCCGCCGAGGAGCAGAAGTCCGAGGACGGCCAGGCGTGACGGTCCTAGCGGACGCGCTCGAACACCTGGTGCGCGGCATCGTCGACAACCCCGACGACGTCCGCGTCCAGCTCCTCACGTCTCGGCGCGGCCGCACCCTGGAAGTCCACGTGAACCCGGACGACCTCGGCAAGGTCATCGGTCGCGGCGGTCGCACGGCGACCGCGCTGCGCACCGTGATCTCCGGCATCGGCGGTCGCGGCATCCGGGTCGACGTGGTCGACACCGACCGTTGACCATGAGCGGTCCTGCGCTGGCCGTGGGCAAGGTCGTCAAGTCGCACGGCGTGCGCGGCGAGGTCGTCGTCGAGGTGCGCACCGACAGCCCCGAGCTGCGGTTCGCGCCGGGCGCGGTGCTCGGCGTCCAGCGCCGGGCGACGGCCGCCCCGGCCACGCTCACCGTC
>NZ_JAFRFW010000090.1:0-1971 GCF_017434145.1 Saccharopolyspora sp.
GACGCCGAGCGCGCGCCACCGGAGCGCTTGCGCGGTGCGCCCGAGAGCGGCCCCGGGCACTGGGACGCCCCCGGGCGCTGGGACGCGGCCCGGACATGCCCGCCCGGCCTCGAACCGCGCTCAGTTTCCTCGCGCCAGCGCAGGGAAATCCCTAGAACGGCCGAGGACACCGCAGTTTTCGCGGAGGGCCGTGCAGCGGCGCCGGACGTCCGCACGTCGGCGGCAACGCCCGGCGGCTTGTTCACCAGCTCGCGGCGGAGAGCACTTCGGCGTAGTCGCGCTCGCGGGAGGCTTGCCGGATGTCGGACTCGACCATCATGGTCATCAACTCCCGGAAGTCCACTGTGGGCTCCCAGCCCAGCCGCGAGCGGGCGCGGGAGGAATCCGCGCACAGCGTCTCGACCTCCGCCGGCCGCACCAGCGCCGGATCGATCTCGACGTGGTCCGCCCAGTTCAGCCCCGCGGCCTCGAACGAGATCCGCACCGCGTCGCGCACCGAGTGCATCCGCCCGGTGCCCACCACGTAATCCGACGGCAGGTCCTGCTGCAACATCAGGTGCATCGCGCGCACGTAGTCCCCGGCGAAGCCCCAGTCCCGCACCGCGTCCAGGTTGCCGAGGTAGAGCTTGTCCTGCAGCCCCAGCTTGATCTGCGCCACCGCGAGCGAGATCTTCCGGGTCACGAATTCCGCGCCGCGGCGGGGAGATTCGTGGTTGAACAGGATGCCGGACACGCCCCACACGCCGTAGGACTCGCGGTAGTTCTGGGTGATGTAGTGCCCGTAGGTCTTCGCCACGCCGTACGGGCTGCGCGGGTGGAAGGTGGTTCGCTCGTGCTGCGGCGACTCCGCGACCTTGCCGAACATCTCCGATGAGGACGCCTGGTAGAACCGGATTCCGCCGGAACCGGCATGGGTGCTCGACGCGCTGAGCCCGCTGACGATCCGGATCGCCTCCAGCATCCGCATCGCGCCCATGCCGTTGACCTCGGTCACCAATTCGGCCTGCTGCCAGGACATCGGCACGAACGAGATCGCGCCCAGGTTGTAGACCTCGTCCGGCTGCACCAGGTCGACCGCGGAAACCAGGCTGCCCTGGTCCATCAGGTCACCGTCCACGAAGGTCACGTCCGCGGCCAGCCTGCTGATCCGCGACTTGCGCGGGTTGGCCTGCCCGCGGATCAGGCCCCACACCTGGTAGCCCTGCGCCAGCAGGTGCTCGGCGAGGTACGAACCGTCCTGCCCGGTGATCCCGGTGATCAGCGCTCGCCTGGACAATGTGCTCCCCTTCCACCACCTGGCCTGAAAAGCCCGGTGCGCGCGGCACGCCGGGCGCCGGCGCAGGGCACCGGGGCGTCCGCCGGATGCGGCCTTCAGCGGCCTCGAAGCTGGCACCCGGGCGCAACGGGTGTCAAAGAATCCGGCGGGATGCTGGGGAATTCCAGTTGCGGACTAGGGATTCACCGGGATCTGCCCGGACTCGGCGGCTGCCGAGGACGGAACCCGGGAGATCTCCAGCATTTTCCCGGTCCGCGCGCTGCTGTATTGGCGCGAAAGCCCCGATGCGAGCGCGAGGTGCGCGATGACCGTTTCCGTGCGACAACCACCCGAGCCGGAGCAGACCCCGCCCGATCCGCGCGATCCCGTGCACCGGATCTCCCAGCTGCTCGACCCGGACGGCCTGGAGATCACCGGGCGAGCCGAGGACGCCGCGATCGTCGTGGCCCGCGGCTCGATCGGCGGCGCGCCGGTGGTGGTCTACTGCACCGACGCGACCCGCAAGGGCGGCGCGATCGGGACGGGCGAGTGCCCGCTGATCGTCGACGCCATGGAAACCGCGGTGCGGCTGCGCTGCCCGGTGATCGGCATCTGGCACTCCGGCGGGGCGAAGCTCGCCGAGGGGGTCGCGGCGCTGGACGACATCGGCCGGGTGTTCGCGGCGATGGTGCGCGCATCCGGTGTGGTGCCGCAGC
>NZ_JAFRFW010000869.1:0-2728 GCF_017434145.1 Saccharopolyspora sp.
ATGCCCGGAGACTGTCCTTCAGCAGTTCCGGCCCGACCGCTGGATCGCCGCCCGCACGCCGTGCTCCACCGGGATCAGGTCGCGCTGACCAGCCCGCAAGGTCAAATCGCTGCGGCCAGATCGCGGCAAGGACCGCGGCTCGGCCGCGGGACCTAGTCCTTCCCGGGCGAGCGGGCGTTGCGGGCGGCTTCGGCCAGTTCGGGCCAGGTGCCTTGGGCCGGAAGGTTGATTTGGGCGCCGTTGGCCGCGGAGTGGCGCATACCGAGGTAGACGTAGTTCCACAGCGTGCGGTCGGATTCGATGAGGCTGATGGTCATCTCGACCGAGCGTTCCCGGTCCTCGAGGGACACTGTCGGCTGGTTGGGACCGTTCGCGTGCGCCTCGATCTTGGTGAGTTCGTAGGTGTTGACCCAGTACTTGCGAATCTTGAGCCAGTCGGATCCTGCAGTGACGACGTTGACCCGTCCGACATAGACGGTCCAGCCGTAGACTGCGGCGAGAATGATCCACACCGGCCAGATCTTGATAGCCGATAGTCCGTCGTACGCGATGACAGCCACCGCCACGAGTGCCACCGGGATCAAGCCGCCGAGCCACGAGAGGTACCGCTTCTCGCGGAAGTGGGCCCAGGCCGGGCCATGTCCCGGTGGCGGATCGGGCACTCGGCTTGGCTTCTTCTCGTTATAGCCCTCGGCCGTCTGCGTCGGCGCGTCCGGCGGAACCGGTTGTCCGGTTTCGGGGTCGGGACGCGGTGGCAGGTCGGCGGCGGTGTCGTCAGTAGCCATGCCGTGCTTTCCGGTATTCGTCGGACTTGTCATCAGGGCGGTCGCCGCCATCGTCTGACAGGTCGCGGTAGAGATCGCGTAGGTCGTGGTCTTGGAAGTAGTTGAACGCGGTCGTGCCCGCGAACCCTATGCCCAGCGTGGTCACGGTGATCGGGGCACTACCGGCCGATAGGAGGCCACCTCCGGTGAGCGCTGCCGCGGAGCCGGTCGATGCGGCAGTGCCCGCTGCGAGCCCGCCGAAGTTCGCCCAGACCGACTTGGCAACCGGTTTGCCATTCCAGATATCTGTCGCTGTGAACGCCGCCGCGGAGCCGACTGCGGCTACGTTGAACAGCTTGCCGACGCGAGCGAGGTTGCTGGTGCGCTGCCCCCCGGTCGTTGCGGCGACGCGGTCGAGCACCATTGCGCCGGCTTTGGTGCGGCCACCGCCGAGCAGTAGCGCCCTGTTGCTGTTGGCTGCTCGTTCGTCCATGCCGGCGTTCTTTAGCAGGGTTTCCAGCCGTTGCGCGCGTACCTCCGGGGAGACATTGAGGTCGGCAGCCTGCTGCTTGTACATGTTCGCGAAGGCGTACATGCTCTTGGAGTTCGCGGCGAGGCCGTTGGCGGCGGCTTGCGCCGTGCCTGCGGCGACGAAGCCGCGCGAGATCCAGGTCTGCGGCGAGCTCAGCAGCGCGTCGACGATGCCGTTGCTGCCGTCCATGCACTTGGCCAGCGAGCGGTGGGCGGTGCGTTCGAGGCGGCGCATGTCGTCGGCTTGGGCCTCGATCGTGCGGTAGGCGTCGTGCTTGTCCTCGAGCGCGTCCTGGTCCTCGCTGCGCGGGTTGAGCCCCGGCATGTCGCCGCCTGCCCCGGTCGGCGCGGTGGAAAGCGGGCTTCCGTGCGGTTTGTGGATGACCGTTCCGGTCACGGTGAGGCCGGCTTCGCGGGCCAGCTGGACGCATTCCTGCAAACCGCGCCGAACGGCGTCGATGTCCTCGGCGAACCGCTGCAGCCCCCGCGCGAGCCACTCGATGGCCTCGACGAGTTCGTCCACGTCGCGGACGGCGGTTCGCAGGTGCGAGCGGAAGGCGTCGGATGCGCGCCCGTGCCAGACGGCTTCCGATTCGGATGCGCCGTTGACCGCAGCATCAGCGGCGCTGCGGTTGTGCGCAGCGAGTTTCCGCAGCCAAGCGGAGAGTTGTCGGCAGGATCCGGGCTCGGATTTCACGTGGACATCGACGGCGCTGGACATGTGGTCCCCTCGGCTTCGTCAGTCGTCGGATGGCGTGGGCATACCGTTCGCGGCTTCCTCGTCGGCGCGCAGGTACTCGTCCCGGCTCGCACGAATGCCCTCGGCACTTTCGTGCAGGCCGCCACTGACGCCCGCGCTGGCCTGCGTCAGCCGCCCGAGAGCTTCGGCGACCATGGCGATCGACTCGCCCGCGTTCGCCATGGGGGCCTGTTCCATCGTGTCCAGGTTCGCGGCCGCGTCTTCCAGGCCGGTGGCCAATCCATCCATCTCTTCCGGGACGTTCATGAACCCGTCCAAGGCAGCGGCCCCTTTCTATTCCGGGCTGTCCTGTCGCTGGTCGTCGGGCAGCGGCACGTCTTGCAAGATGACCTGTGCGGCGACTTGCTCAGCGAGCTGCTGCACTTCGGCGCTGGGAACGCTGATCCACGGCTGCTGGTCCCCGCAACCCTCCACCAGCCGTTCCAGGCTCGTGTAGGTAACCAGAGCAAGCGCGTTCTCGGTGGTGTGCCGGAGTTCCAGCTGCACTTGTTGATCGTGGGGTGCGGCACGGGCACAGGGAATGAACAGCTCCGCGCCCTCGTCACCCAGCACAGCGGGCGCGACCGCCGCACCGTCGGTGGCGTGCTCCTCCGGCGGCATGCAGACCTTTCGCTGGCGGTGTGGACCGGCGGAGAACGGTACCGAACGACACCGATGCACTGGAGCTGAAACG
>NZ_JAFRFW010000870.1:0-1936 GCF_017434145.1 Saccharopolyspora sp.
GCATCGCCTCGGTGATCCCGTGCATTCCCTTGATGATCACAGCCCGGCGCGCCGCGCGGAAACCTCGCCGATCAGCACTGCTGCACCAGGTTTTGCAGCGCGCTGCGCGCGAACGGCATGTACGGCATGATCAAGAACGCCGGTCCGCGCGCGTTGAGCCAGGTCGTCGAGCCCTCTCCGGCCGCTTCCACACCGTGGTCCAGGTGCAACGTCAGCAGCCCGAAGCGCACGCTCCACGACCACTTCCGGTGCTGCTCGTCGACGTCGGTGACGGTGAAGTCCAGGCGCACCCCGCCGGCGGCGAACAGCCTGCCATCGGCGCCGGGCGCGATGCGGACCGCGTCGGTGTGGACCTCGGTGATCTGCGGTGCCCAGCCCGGCCAGCGGGAGGGATCGGCGTAGCGCTCCCACACCTCGTCCGGCGTCGCAGGGCCGGACGCTTCCGCGGTGGTCTCCATCGGCCCATCGTCGGCGACGGCGCGGGGCGCGGCTCGGCGGCTTCCGGCGAGCGCTTCCGGCCGGTTCCGCGAAAGACCTGGTCGGAGGTGCCGCGAAGCGCAGTGCGCGTCGTGCGCGGGACAGCCGGTCCGCCTGCGGTTCATCGCCGAGCGTATTGACTCCGCAGCTGACCCGCTCGTACCTTCATGCCGTCACAAGGTGGTCGTGCCGTAAAGCGGCACAGAACGGCGGGCGACGATGGTGTTGGCGCTGGAGAACCTGACGGTCCTGGACCTCACGCAGGTCATGGCCGGTCCCTACTGCTGCCAGTTGCTCGGCGACCTCGGCGCCGACGTGCTCAAGGTCGAGCCGATCGGCGCGGGCGACGCCACCCGTCAAGCCACCGGGCACCGGCTGCCGAACGGCGAGAGCGCGGCGTTCCTGGCGGTGAACCGGAACAAGCGCAGCATCGCGCTGGACCTCAAGAGCGACGCGGGCAGGCAGGCCTTCCACGATCTGGCCCGCGACGCCGACGTCGTGGTGGAGAGCCTCCGGCCGGGCGTGGCGGCGCGGCTCGGCGTGGACTACGAGACGCTGAGCGGGCTCAACGATCAGCTCGTCTACGCCTCCGTGTCCGGTTTCGGCCAGACCGGCCCGTACACGCAGCGCGCGGGCTACGACCTGATCGCGCAAGCCATGTCCGGGATCATGAGCGTCACCGGGGATCCGGACGGCCCGCCGGTGAAGGCCGGAGTGCCGGTCGCCGACCTGTCCGCCGGATTGTTCTGCGCGGTCGGAATCCTCAGCGCGTGCCTGTCCCGCGCGACGACCGGCCGCGGCCAAGCGGTGGACACTTCGCTCTACGACGCGGCACTGGCACTGTCCATTTGGGAGACATCGGAGCTTTGGGCCACCGGCGAGCCACCCGGCCGCCTCGGTTCCGCGCACCGCGTGAACGCGCCTTATCAGGCGCTTCCGGCTCGTGACGGCTACTTGACGATCGGCGCGAACAACGAGCGGCTGTGGCAGCGGTTGTGCAAGGTGCTGGGCCGCCTCGACCTGCTCGCCGACGAGCGGTTCACCACCAATACCGATCGCGTGCGCCGCCGCGACGAACTCGCCGGAGAACTCGGCCGCACGTTGCGCGAACGGGACCGGGACGAGTGGGTGCAGCTGCTGCTGGACGCGGGTGTGCCGGTCGGTCCGATTCGCGACTACGCCGAGTCCTGCGCCGATCCGCACACCGCGGCCCGCGAGATGGTCGTCGAGCTGGATCATCCGGCGGAGGGCCGGGTCCGCTCGCTCGGCGTCCCGGTGAAACTCACCGGCACACCGGCGGAAATGCGCCGCGTCGCGCCCGATCTGGGGCAGCACACCGACGAAGTTCTGCGATCGCTCGGCCGCACCGACGCCGAGATCGCCCGGATGCGCGCCGAAGGAGCCGCCGGATGACAGATCAGTTGCGCACCGAGTTCAACGGCCCTATCGCCACCGCCAC
>NZ_JAFRFW010000871.1:0-7395 GCF_017434145.1 Saccharopolyspora sp.
CCAGCACGGCGACGAGGCCGAGCAGCACCGCCTGCGCCGTCATCAGCGGCCTGCGCCCGGGCAGCAGGCGCAGATTGCCGCGAGCGGTCGGCGACATCCGGCGCAGCGTGAGCGCCACCGGCAGCGCGACCAGCGCCACGACCAGCACGCCCAGCAGCGAGTCCGATCTGCTCGCGCTGGAGCCGAGGCCGATCAGCAGGCCCAGCACGCCGATCGCGAGCACCGCCAGCACCCGGTGCAGCGTCCGCCACACCAGCCCGTCGTAACCAGTCACGATCAGCAGTCTCCCGCATCACCGCGCACGCCCGAGGGCGGCCGGATCCGGGCACGGCCCGCTATCCGAGGCCGCCGTGCGGCCGATGGTGTGACGCCGCGGGGTTTCCGCGCGATTAATCGGGCGAAGCACCGTCACAACCGTGATTCTGAACCATCACACGCCGTGGAGTGCGCACCCGGACGAGGAGGTCTGCGTGGGAGAGAGCATGGAGTGGCAGGTCAACTGCCGCGACGTGGCTGGGCGGCGGCGCAACATGGCCGTGTTCGTCAACGAAGGCAGTGTGGTGGTGGTGGCTCCGCCTGGGGAGACGGCGGTGCTCGCGCCACTGGAGGCCGGCCGGCTTCGCGCGGCGTTGCGGGAGGCGGTGGTGGCCGCGGCGGCGGTTCCGGAGCGCTGAGCCCTTCCCCTCGCGCTCGCCCCCAGGCATTATCTACTGGCGAGTAGTTAAGGGATTCGAGGAGACGCGCGTGGCGATGTGGCGACGGCCGAAAGAACTGCTCCGCAACCTGGCGGGTGCGCCGGGGGACTCGGCGGCTGGACCGGCGGGTGGCCTCCGGCGAGCCGCGCAGCGCGTCGCCCCCGGCGCGCAGACCTTGTGGCTGCTGATCCGGCAAGGCGTGGTCCGCCCGATGCGCCCGGACAAGCTGTGGCGCATCGTGCGGGCCTGGCGCCGCTGGGGCGTGACCCCGGCGCTGGGCTACGAGGTAGCCGCGATCCGGCACCCCGACCGGCCCGCGGTGATCGACGAGCGCGGCGCGCTGAGCTTCCAGGAGCTGCACCAGCGCACCGCGCGGCTGGCCAACGGGCTGCGCGCCCGCGGCGTCCGGGACACCGGCCGCGTCGCGGTGCTGTGCCGCAACCACCACGGACTGGTGGAGAGCATCGTGGCCTGCGGCAAGATCGGCGTGGACGTGGTGCTGCTGAACACCGGCCTGCGGCCGCAACAGCTGCACGCGGTGCTGGCGGAGCAGCGGGCCGACGTGCTGATCGCCGACACCGAGTTCGTCGAGCAGCTGGAGCCGCCCGAAGACCTGGACGTGGTGCTCGCCTGGACCGAGGGCACCACCCGGCGGCCCACGCTGGAGCACCTCATCGGCAGCTCGCCGTCCACCCGGCTGCCGCGGCGGCCGCGGCACGCGCGGATGATCGTGCTCACCTCCGGCACCACCGGCACGCCGAAGGGCGCCCGCAGGCCCGCGCCGCCCGGCGTCGGCCCGGCCGCGACGATCATGTCCAGGGTGCCGCTGCGCGAGGGCGAGCGGATCCTGGTGGGTGCGCCGATCTTCCACACCTGGGGCCTCGCGGCCTTCCAGCTCGGCTCCGCGATCGGCGCGACGCTGGTGCTGCGCCGCAAGTTCGAGCCGCAGCAGGCGCTCGCGGCGGTGCAGCGGCACCGGTGCACCGCGATGTTCATGGTGCCGGTGATGCTGCAGCGCATCCTGGACCTGCCTGCCGAGTCCCGTGCGCCGTTCGACTGCTCCGCGCTGCGGATCGTCGCGTGCAGCGGATCGGCGCTGCCCGCCGACCTGGCGACCCGGTTCCAGCGGGTGTTCGGGCGGGTGCTCTACAACTTCTACGGCTCCACCGAGGCGTCCTGGGTGAGCATCGCCGACCCGCAAGACCTGGCGGCGTCGCCGGGCACGGCGGGGCGGGCACCACGCGGCACCACCATCATGATCGTCGGCGAGGACGGTGAACCGGTGCGCCGCGGCGAAACCGGGCGGATCTTCGTCGGCAACGACATGCTGTTCGAGGGCTACACCGGGGGCGGCGGCAAGGAGACCCGGAAAGGGCTGATGTCCACCGGTGACCTCGGCCGCATCGACTCCGCCGGGCGGTTGCAGGTCGTCGGCCGGGAGGACGACATGATCGTCTCGGGCGGGGAGAACGTCTACCCCAAGGAGACCGAGGACGCCCTGGCCACCCTCCCCGAGGTGCACGAGACCGCGGTGATCGGCGTGGACGACGCGGAGTTCGGCCAGCGCCTCGCCGCGTACGTGGTGCTCGCGCCCGGCGCGGACCTGGACGCCGACGCGGTGCGCGACCGGCTCCGCGACGCGCTGCCGAAGTACGCGCTGCCCAGGGACGTCGTGTTCCTGGAAGAGCTGCCGCGCAACGCCACCGGCAAGGTCGTGCCCGCCCAGCTGCGCGAGCGCGGCGAGTGACGCCCGCGCGGTCCGATCCCGCCCGGCGCGGGCGTCGCGTTAGGCTCGCACGGGTGAACGACCGTCTAGTGTGGATCGACTGTGAAATGACCGGGCTCGACCTGGCCTCGGACGCCTTGATCGAGATCGCCGCCCTGGTCACCGATGCCGACCTGAACATCCTCGGCGAGGGTGTGGACATCGTGATCCACGCCTCGGACGAGGTCTTGTCGGCGATGCCCGAAGTGGTGCGGGACATGCACGAGCGCTCCGGGCTCACCGAGGAGGTGCGACGCTCCTCGGTCACCCTCGCCGAAGCCGAGCAGCGCGTGCTGGAGCACATCCGCGAACACGTGCCGGAGAACGTATCGGCGCCGCTGGCGGGCAACTCGATCGCCACCGACCGCGGGTTCATCGCGCGCGACATGCCCGCGCTGGACGCGCACCTGCACTACCGCATGGTGGACGTGTCCTCGGTCAAGGAGTTGTGCAGGCGCTGGTTCCCGCGGATCTACTACGCGCAGCCGGAGAAGGGGCTGGCGCACCGCGCGCTGGCCGACGTGCGGGAGTCGATCCGGGAGCTGGCGTACTACCGGCGCACCGCGTTCGTGCCGCAGCCCGGCCCGAGCAGCGAGCAGGCGCAGACGGTGGCCGCCGAACTGCTCGACGGCGCGGCGGTGGAAGGCGGTACCGAGAAGGCCGTCAAACCGTCCGAGTGAGCCGTTGACCTCGCCCGTCACCCGGGTGCGGAGCCCGGTGGGAAAGCGATCGACACCGCGCGCTAGGATATTCGTGTTGCTCCGGACGGCCGGGTTCACCGGCGCACCGTTGCTGTGGTGGGTGTAGCTCAGTCGGTAGAGCACTGGGTTGTGGTCCCAGGAGTCGCGGGTTCGAATCCCGTCACTCACCCCACGAGGAAGGCCCCGCTCCGAATCGGAGCGGGGCCTTTCGATTGCGCGGCGGGCTCAGCGATTGCCGCTGAGCCATTCGTCCCACGGGACCTGCCAATCCCCGAAACCGTTCGTGGATTTCAGCTCCGGCCCGCCGGAATTGGTGATCTCCACGACGTCGCCCTTCTTGAGCAGGTCGTAGACCGCCTTGGCGTCGGCGTTGCTCATGTTGATGCAGCCGTGGCTGACGTTGCGCTTGCCCTGGTCGGCGACCGACCACGGCGCGGCGTGCAGGAACTCGCCGCTGTTGGAGATCCGCACCGCCCACTTCACCTCGGTCTGGTAGCCGCCCTGGTCGACGGGCAGGCCGTAGGTCGATGAGTCCATCAGCTTGGTCGCGTGGTGCTCGGTGACCACGTGCGTGCCGTCGTTCGACGGGAAGCTGGGCTTGCCCAGCGAGACCGGGATGGTCCGCTGCTCGACGCCGTTGACGTTGATCGACATCTGGTGGCTGGCGCCGTCGGCCTTGAGCACCACCGCGTCGCCGATGTGGAAGGTGGCCGTGCGGTTCTCCTCACCCCAGACGCCGTTGCCCAGGTCCTTGCCGTAGACGTCCGCGTCGACGGTGATCTCGGTGCCGGGCTGCCAGTACTCCTTGGGGCGCCAGTGCACCTCGCGGCTGTCGATCCAGTAGAACGCGCCTTCCACGGCGGGTTCGGTCCGGATCCGGATGGCCTGTTCGGCCTTGGCCTTGTCCGGCGCGGGCGCGTCTTCGGAGAAGTAGAAGGCCAGCGGCTGGCCGACGCCGACGGTCTGGCCGTCCAGCGGGTTCATCGAGACGTAGGTCTGATCCGCCGGATCGACCGTGGTGAACGAGGCCTCCTGCGTCACCGGCGCGCCAGCCGCGCCTTGCACGGTGATGGCCGCCTTGTAGGTCTTGCCGTAGCCCAGCGGTTCGGCTGCCGACCAGCTCGCCCCGTCCGGCGCGACGGCCGCCTCGACCCGCTCCCCTTCCGGATTCGTGAGCACCGCGTCGACGATCCGGCCGTGCTGCGCGGTCGCCGTGATCGGCGCGGTCGGCGACACCCCCTGGGCTCCGTTGCCCGGGTCGAACAACACCGTCGGCGGCGGAGGTGGCGCGCTCTGCTGTCCCCCGGCGCCGCCGCAGCACCCGGCGACCAGCACCCCCACGAGGCCGATGAGCACGAACGACCACACCCGCGACCACCGAGCCCGACCACTCCCGAGGGAGTGAAGCGAGTCATTCATTTGTCACTGTCCGTTCGATTCCGATCCGCCACATCCGCCACAGCACAGTGTGCCTGAGCCCACCGACCTCGTGGAGTGCACCCGGCGTGCACGCTGCGTATATTTCTGCTGATCTTCCACCCCGGTGGACGCGCCAGGACGCGGCCGGTTGCTCGCCCGAAGCGGATCAACCGGACACGGTCCGGCAACGGCACCGCCGCCGGACACCCCCTCGGATCTGTGCCCCGCGCGCCGTGCTAGTGTTTCTTTCGTCGCCAGGGAACGAGCGCAAGCGGGAAAATCCCCGGCAGGCAAGCAAGCGCCAATAGCTCAACAGGCAGAGCAACTGACTCTTAATCAGTGGGTTCGGGGTTCGAGTCCCTGTTGGCGCACAGCGATAACCTGGAAGAACGAAAAGCCCGCCCTTCGTGGCGGGCTTTTCGTCGTTTCAGAAGTGGTCTCTTTCTCCCCTCGCCGAAGTGATCCGGGGTTGTCGATCTCGCGACCCGGGTAACTCGAGCGACGTCCGGGCCCGCCCACCGTTGCCGATCGCGAGGACGCCGAGATGCAGATGTCGAGTATCGCAGTGGTCATGTTCACCGTCTCGGACCAGGACGCGGCACGTGCGTTCTACACCGAGAAGCTGGGTTTCGAGGTGCGCGCCGACACGCCGTTCGGCGAGCACGGCGAGATGCGCTGGCTGGAGGTCGCCCCTCCGGGCTCGACGGCGCGGCTCGCGCTCAATCCGCCGATGGGCGGGCAACCCGGTGGCGGGATGATCGGAGTGGAGACCGCCGACGTGGTCGGCGAGCACACCCGGTTGCAGGCGTTGGGCGGGATCGACATGGACCCGGAGCCGATGCGCAACCCCGGCGCACCGCTGATGTTCATGCTGCGCGATCCGGACGGCAACAACGTGGTCGTGGTGGAGCAGCCGTCCGCCTGATCCGGCAATCCGCCGCTCCGCGCGGGTCTCCAGCCGCCGCGCGGTGGCGGGCACCCGCGGATTCCTCGCGGAAGCCCGGAATCGAGCCGTCCGGACCCGGCCGCTAGTCACGTGACAGATTCAGCGGGAACAGGTTTCCTGACACCCTCGGGCGGATGCCGGTCGGCACGGCGCACCGGCGACGAGCTTGGAGAGCGAGGAACTATGGCAGCTGGAGCAGCTGGACAACGCGGACTGCTGATCGGCGGTGCCGACCGCGCCGCCGGGACCGGCCGCACCGAGCAGGACCTCAACCCCTACACCGGCGAGGTGTTCGCCACCGTCGCGGCAGCCGCCCCCGAAGACGTCACCGCGGCCGTCGACGCGGCCGCTGCGGCCTTCCCCGGCTGGGTGGCGACCGACGTGGGCACCCGCCGCAAGATCTTCCTGCGCGCGGCCGACCTGCTGGAGCAGCGCACCGAGGACGCGGTGGCGCTGATGGCCGGCGAAGTCGGTGGCACCCGGCCGTGGGCGATGTTCAACGCGGGGCTGGCCGCCGACGTGCTGCGGGAGGCCGCGGCGGCGATCACCGCGCCGCGCGGGGAAGTGCTGTCCAGCTCCAGCCCCGGCGAGTGGGGGTTCGCGCTGCGCCAGCCCGCCGGAGTGGTCGCCGCGCTGGCACCGTGGAACGCGCCGCTGATCCTCGGCGTGCGCTCCTTCGCGGTGGCGCTGGCAGTGGGCAACACCGCCGTGCTCAAACCCAGCGAGGACGCGCCGCTGACCGCGGGCCTGTTCCTCGCGGAGATCATGCGCGAGGCGGGTCTGCCGGACGGGGTGCTCAACGTGCTCACCAACGCCCGCGACGACGCGGCGCAGGTGGTCGAGACGCTGATCGCCGATCGGCGGGTGCGCCGGGTCAACTTCACCGGCTCGACGAACGTCGGCCGCAGCGTCGGAATCAAAGCCGCGGAGAACCTCAAACCGGCCCTGCTGGAGCTGGGCGGGAAGAACTCGATCCTGGTGCTCGACGACGCCGACCTGGACTACGCGGTCGACGCGGTCACCTTCGGCGCGTTCATGAACGCCGGGCAGATCTGCATGTCCGCGGACCGCGTGCTGCTGCCGCGCGCGCTGGAGCAGGAGTTCTCCCGGCGGTTCGCGGCCAAGGTGGCCGAACTGCCCTGCGGCGACCCGGGAAAGCCGGACACCGTGATCGGGCCGGTGATCGGCGAACGCTCCGCCCAGCGGGTGGCCGCGCTCGTCGACGACGCGGTGGCGCAGGGCGCGGTGCTGCACACCGGCGGCGGGCGCCCGGACGGCGCGGTGTACCGGCCGACCGTGCTCAGCGGCGTGACTCCCGAGCAGCGGATCCACTCCGAGGAGATCTTCGGCCCGGTCACCACCGTGCACGGCTACGACGACGTGGACTCCGCGATCGAGGTCATGAACGACACGCCGTACGGGTTGACCGCCGGGGTGATCACCGAGGACACCCGCCGCGGCTGGGCCATCGCGCAGCGGGTGCGGACCGGGATCTTCCACATCAACGACCAGTCCGTGGGCGACGAGCCGCAGGCCCCGTTCGGCGGGGTGAAGGACTCGGGCTACGGGCGGTTCGGCGGGCGCGACGGCATCGACGCGTTCACCGACACGCGTTGGGTCACCTTCCGCGAACAGCACGCGCAGTATCCGTTCTGAGCGGAGGAGAACTCGCCGGGCCGGGCGAGTTCCTCCGCCCCGACTGCGTTACCGGTCGGACTCCCGTTCCGGGTTGATCGGGCTGTCCGGGTTGATCGGGCTGTCCGGGGGCTCGGGCGGCTCCGGGCGGTCCGGGTCCGGGATGTCCGGCGGGTCGGGAGCGCTCGGCCGGTCCGGGACCTCCGGGGGTTCCGGGATCTGCGGGGGTTCCGG
>NZ_JAFRFW010000872.1:0-12599 GCF_017434145.1 Saccharopolyspora sp.
GACCGCGAGCAGTCCGCACGTTTCCTGGAAGGCCTGGAACTGGTTGAACCCGGCATCGTGCAGATGCACAAGTGGAAGCCGGACAGCGACACCTACGAAGCGGTTCCGGACGCGGACATCGCGATGTACGGGGCGGTCGGGCGCAAGCCGTGACGCCGTCGTCCTCGCCGGAGCGATTCGGCCGATCGCGTACTTCGTCGCCTGCGCGTGCCCGATGCCATCCCGGCTGTCGAGCGGCTTTCAACGAGCCGTTCCGGCGCCGCCGTTGACGTTGATGACTCGGCCGGTGATGAAACGGGCAGAGGCGTTTCGCACGTAGGTGAGACCGGCCTACCCTGGACCGTCCACTTCGGACTTGTTCGCGCTCCCGGCGCCTCGTTCGGCTCGACCGGATCAGCGGCGGGCGAGCCCGCGCTGCGAATCCTCCTGGTCGTGCGGGCGGGCGGCTGCGTCGTCCGGGAATTCCGATGGGAGTCCGGGAGCCAGTACGAGCAGCGCGTCCAGTACGACGTCCTTGCCCTGTCGTTGGACGATGCGGTCGAAAGCGGCGATCGCGCTGTGCTCGTCCGTGCCGGACAGCGCGAGGAGCCGGCGCAGCTGATCGACCAGCTCCAGCGGCGCGGAGGACTCATGTCCGGATTGGCAAAGGCTCATGCCGGCACCCCACACCATGATCCCGAGACCGCCCAACACACGTGGAGCAGGACGGTCCGAGCGAGTGACCGATGGACAGGCCGGGTTCACCGTCTGCACTTAAAGGTCGGTGGCGCCCGACGGACGCTGAACCGTGCGGCCGTCAGCCGCGTTCCGGCCCGATATCCGAGTGCGCGCAGCGCGATTACGACCGGGACCGCGATGTGGTCGGCGGCGACGGACCGGCTAATCGAGCGGACGCGCTCCTCGCAGGAATTGGTCGATCGCGGTGTGGACGATCCCGTCGAGCAGTTCCGCTTCGACGAGGTTGCCGTTGATGATCGTCGTGATGCCCTGGACGGTCGCGTACAGCACCATGCCGAGCTGCTGGGGGGCGCCCGCCTCGATCGCGCCCTGCTCTTGGCCTTCCGCGATCAGGCCGATCATCAGGCCGAACGGCGCTTCGGCCGCCTCGAGGATCCGCGTCGCACCCGGCCGGTGCTTGCTGGTGTGCATCAGCTCGAGCAGTGCGGCGTTCTCGGTGGCGAAGCGGGTGTAGGCGACCATCGTGGCCCGCAGGCGCGCCGGGAAGTCGTCGTCGGCGGCCGTCAGCGCGGTGCGCAGCGCGGTGTCCAGCCGGGCGAAGCCGGTTTCGGCGAGCGCGTCGAGCAGCGCCTGACGATCCGGGAAATGCCGTCGCGGCGCGGCATGGCTCACGCCGATCTCCCTGGCCAGGTCGCGCAGCGACAGCTGGTCGGCGCCGTGCTCGCGCAGGCCCCGCTCTGCTGCGTCGAGCAGTGCGCGGCGGAGGTTCCCGTGGTGGTAGCGGCCGTCGTCGGTCATGGCTGGCACGGGCCGACGATAGCGCGCGGAGTTGTCGTTGACGACATTGTTGTCACTGGCTACTTTGTGGTCAATGGCCCGCTGCTTCCGACGTTCCCGTGCGTTCGCGGACAAGGGAGCACGCGTCGTGCCCGCCGCGCGCAACGTGGCCAACGGCCTCGAAGGCCATCGTGATCGGCGATCGCGTCGAGATCCGGCAGCAGGCGATGACTTCTGGCGGCAGGATCGCCACGAGGGCGAACCGGCAGCAGCACACCATCCACGCATCCAGAGGAGCTCGGTCCATGCGTCTAGGTATCCACTTCGCGAACTTCACCCTGCCCGGCGGCTCGGAAGCGATCGCCGGGACCCTGTCGGCCACCGCCGCCGCGGCCGAGGAGGTCGGCGTCAGCCGGTTCAGCCTGATGGACCACTGGTTCCAGATGGAGCAGCTCGCCACCGCGCAGGATCCGATGCTGGAGGGCTACACCTCGCTGGGCTACCTGGCGGGCAAGACGTCCACGATGGACCTGGGACTGCTGGCCACCGGGATCACCTACCGGCATCCGGGGCTGCTCGCCAAGATCGCGACCACGCTGGACGTGCTTTCCGGCGGCCGGGCGCTGTTCGCCGTCGGCGCCGCCTGGTACGAGCGCGAGCACAAGGCGCTGGGCGTGCCGTTCCCGCCGCTGAAGGAGCGCTTCGAGCGGCTCGAGGAAACCGTCCGGATCGCGCGCCAGATGTGGAGCGACGACGACGGGCCGTTCCACGGCGAGCACTACCAGCTGGCCGAGACGATCTGCCGGCCAGGGCCGATCCAGCAGCCCGGCCCGCCGGTGCTCATCGCGGGCAGCGGCGAGCGCAAGACGCTCAAGCTGGTCGCCCGCTACGGGGACGCCTGCAACCTGTTCGGCTTCGACCCGGACGACGTCGCGCGCAAGCTCGACGTGCTCAAGCGGCACTGCGACGACGAGGGCACGGACTACTCCCGGATCGAGAAGACCATCATCGTGCCCTCCTGGGAAGCCAACAACGACCCCGACGCGTTCCTGTCCGCGATGGAGCCGTACGCCAAGCTCGGCATCGAGCTGGCCGAGGTCGTGCCCGGCAGCGACGACCCGGCCCGGGAAGTCGCCTCGTTCGGCGGCCGCGTGGTGCCGCGCCTGGCCGAAATGGGCTGAGGCCATCGGGCGAACCCCGCCCGTGCTCGCAACGGGCGGGGATTTCCCGTTCCGGCGGGACATCCGGAATCGGCGCGGCCGGGGCGATGGCTTCCTGATCGCCGACCTGCGCGACCACGTGTTGCGCAGCAGCGCTCAGGAAGCCGCGCCTTCCGCCGAGCGGGACTCGCCGGTGCCGGGATCGCGCGCGAGCCAGGCGAGCGCGGCGGTGGTGAGGGCCCGGATGCCGGTGTCCAGGGTCGGCTGCGGCACGGGAGCGAAGTGCGGGCTGTGGTTGCTCGGGATGTCCTGCGCCGCGGTGCCCCGTTGCTGAGCCCGCGCGTACTCGGCGGGGTCCGTTCCGCCGATGCCCCAGTAGGTGTAGGGGATGCCGAACGCCTGCGGGATTTCGCTCATGTCCTCGCTGGCGGTTTGCAGGTCGATGGTGTGCGCGTCGTCGCCGAAGTGCGCGGCGAACGCGCGGGCGACGGTTTCGGTGGTGGCCGCGTCGTTGACGGTGGCGGGGAAGTCGGCGAGCCGCTCGAACTCCGGTTCCGCGGGTGCGCCGGAGGCTTCGGCTTCGGCCCGCACGATCCGCTCGATCGATGCCAGCACCTGCTCGCGCACCGCCGGGTCGTAGGTGCGCACGCTCAGCTGCATCGTGGCGCGGTCGGGGATGACGTTCGAGCTCTGCCCGGCTTGAATGCTGCCGACGGTGAGCACCGCCGGTGTCGTGGCCGCGACCTCCCGCGACACGACGGTTTGCAGCCGGACCGCGGTCATCGCCGCCATGATCACCGGGTCGATGCCGGACTGCGGCGCGGAGCCGTGCGCGCCGCGGCCGTGGAAGGTGACGCGCAGGCTGTCGGCGGCGGACAGGAAGGATCCGCTGCGGGTGCCCACGTAGCCGGCGGGGTAGGGCAGCACGTGCTGCGCGAGCGCCACATCCGGTTTCGGGATCTTGCCCGCCAGGTCGTCGGCGAGCATGGCGCGTGCGCCGCCGCCGGTCTCCTCGGACGGCTGGAACAGCGCGATCACGGTACCCGACCACGCGTCGGTGGCTCGTGCCATGAGCTGCGCGAACCCGAGCAGGCAGGCGACGTGCACGTCGTGTCCGCAGGCGTGCATGACCGGTTGTTCGGCGCCTTCGGCGTCGGTCGCGGTGACTTCGGAGCTGTAGGGCAGTCCGGTGTCCTCACGCAGCGGCAAGGCGTCCATGTCCGCGCGCAGCAGCACCGCCGGGCCCCGGCCGCGGGAGAGGACGCCGACGACTCCGGTGCCGCCGATGCCTTCGGTGACCTCGCAGCCGGCCCGGCGCAGCGCCTCGGCGACCTTCGCCGCGGTGCGGTGTTCTTGGAAGCCGAGTTCGGGGTTGGCGTGCAGGTCCCGGTAGAAGTCTTCGACGCCGCCGCGGATTCCGCCCAGTCCGGCGAGCACCGCCGTCCCGCTGTCGTCCACTGTGATCAGTCCTTTCCGTGCGGAGCACGCCACCAAGTTAGGCCAGCACGCCGCGCGCGGACAGCTCGCCGCGGAACGAGCCGTGCCGCCCGGAACCGGAGCGCGTTGCGCGGCGGCCCGGGCGGCACGGCTCGGTGGAACTCAGGTGAACAGCTTGGACGCCTTCACCACCAGCTCGTAGACGCCGATGGCGAACGGAATCCCCACCCACGCCCAGGAAAAGACCAGCAGGGCCCGGGTCTTGGCGTCCGGAGCCTGCTCGTCGTGCTGCTCGGTCATCTTCGCCCAGCTCCTCTTAGGTGGTCTGCTTGTCGGAGGCGTCGTCGTGCCCGGCGTCGCCGTTGCCGGTCGGGTCGGCGCCGGTGGCGCTGTCACCGGTGGTGCTGTTCTCGGAACCGCTTTCATCGGAACCGGTTTCCTCGGTCTCGGCGGCTGCGCCGCCATCCGCCGTAGCGCTGTGGGCGGTGCCGCTGTCCGCGCCCGCGTGCGCCGCTGCTCCCGCGGGCTCGTGGAACCGGCTGTGCACCGGCCGGATCAGCTCGTTGGCCACGAAACCGACGATCAGGAACCCGGTCATCAGGTAGAACGAGGTGGTGTAGAGCGCGGCACCGGACGCACCGGAGCTCTCGCCCGCGTCGGCCAGCGCGTCGACGATCAGCGGCCCGAGCACCCCGGCCACCGACCACGCGGTCAGCAGCCTGCCGTGGATCGCGCCGACCTCGAACGTTCCGAACAGGTCCTTGAGATAGGCCGGGATGGTGGAGAAACCCGCGCCGTAGAACGACATGAGCAGCATCGCGGCGACCACGAACAGCGCCACGCTGCTGTCCCCGGCGAAGAGCAGCACCAGGTAGGCCGCCGCACCGACACCGAGGTAGAGCCGGTAGATGTTCTTGCGCCCGGTGCGGTCGGACAGCGCCGACCACACGAACCGGCCGAGCATGTTCGCCAGCGACAGCAGCGAGACGAACCCGGTCGCCGCGGCGGCCACCACCGGGGTGCTGGTGCCGGAGAAGAAGTCCTGGATCATCGGCGAAGCCTTCTGCAGGATGCCGATGCCCGCGGTGACGTTCAGGCACAGCACGATCCACAGCAGCCAGAACTGCGGGGTGCGCAGCGCGTTGTTCGCCGACACGCGGATCGACCCGGTGCTCTCGGCGACCGCGGCCGGCGTCCAGCCCGCCGGTGCCCAGCCGGGCGGCGGAACCCGCACGAGCAGCACGCCCAGCGTCATGAACACCGCGTAGACGATGCCGTGCACCAGGAACGTCGTGGCGATGCCGTCGGTGCCCTTGCCGAACGCGGACAGCATCGCGCTCGACCACGGCGAGGCGATGATCGCACCGCCGCCGAATCCCATGATGGCGATGCCGGTCGCCAGGCCCGGCCGGTCCGGGAACCACTTCATCAGCGTCGAAACCGGCGCGATGTAGCCGATTCCGAGCCCGATGCCGCCGACCACGCCGTAACCGACGACCACCAGCCAGTACTGCCCGATCGCCATGCCCAGCGCGGAGATCAGGAATCCGGCCGCGAAGCTGACGGTGGACACCGCCATCGCCCAGCGCGGGCCGCGCGCCTCCACGAACTTGCCGCCGAACGCCGCGGACAACCCGAGGAAGAAGATCGCCACCTGGAACGGCAACGCGCTGCCGGTTCCGGAGATCTGCAGGCTCGACTCGAGCGGGCTTTTGAAAACGCTCCACGCGTACGCCTGGCCGATGGACAGGTGGATGGCCAGCGCGGCGGGTGGTACCAGCCAACGGTTCCAGGTCGGCGGCGCAACGACCGAGAATCCGTTACGCACGGTCACTAGTTACCTCCTCGTTCACGGCAGCCGAGACTGCCGCCAGAAATGAGTTCGCGCCTCGGCGCGCATGGATCTGGGATGCTACCGGCGGGGTCAATCCGGCATCGCGGTGCAACCTCCGGAATCTTGGTGCATCGATTCCGAGGGAATTCCCTGGAGTTCGGCCGAGATCGTACCGGGCGGGTTGCGCGGATCGTTCCGCGGACTCGCGCTGCGCTGCGACGACGCTGAGTTCGCCAGGCTAACCGACGGTTGATCAAGTTCTCCGGTGGCCGCGGTGAACCCTTTTCGTGATCGCGCCGATGCCGATTCTTTGCCGGTGTTTAGTGGATCGACCAGTGTGTTGAACAGCCGGGTTTTCCCTGCGCACCGAGTCCCTACACTCCTCAATCCGCAAGCCGGGCGATCCGCGAACCGGCGCAGCGAGAAGGGCGCGCAGCATGACTCGACCACCGGACCCGCGGGTCCGCCCGCACCCCGGCGCGGTAGAGCCGCAGTTCGGAAACATCGCCAAGCACAGCTGGCGGCCTCGCGGTCCCGTCGAAACCGACTACGAGCAGATCCGGCACAGCGCCGACTTCCGGTTGCTGCGCCGCCGGTTCCGCGGCTTCGTGTTCCCGATGACGCTGCTCGCGCTCGCTTGGTACTTCACCTACGCCGCCTTGGGCGCGTTCGCCGAGGAATTCATGAGCCGGCCGCTTTACGGCTCGATCAACGTGGGAATCCTGATGGGATTCCTGCAATTCGTCTCGACGGCCGTGCTGACCGTGTTGTACGGGCGATACGTGCGCAAGCGCATCGATCCGCTCGTGGACGACCTCCGCAACCAGGAAAGGGCTGCGCGCTGATGGACTCGACGTTGGCCGCGGGCAGCGGCCCGGTCGGCGAGCCGGTGATCACGATCAGCGTTTTCGCGCTGTTCGTGCTGCTGACGCTCTACATCGTTTACCGGGTTTCCACCCGGAACACCACCGCCGCCGACTACTACGTCGCGGGCGGCAACATCACCGGTGCGCAGAACGGCGTCGCGCTCGCGGGCGACTGGCTGTCGGCGGCCTCGTTCCTCGGGGTGGCCGGTGCGATCGCGGTGCACGGCTACGACGGATTCCTCTACTCGGTGGGATTCCTGGTGGCGTGGCTGCTCGAGCTGATGCTCATCGCCGAACTCGTGCGCAACACCGGGCGGTTCACGATGGGCGATGTGCTGGCCTACCGGATGCGCCCGCGCCCGGTCCGGGCCGCCGCGGCCAACAGCACGCTGGTCATCTCGTTCTTCTACATGGTCGCGCAGATGGCTGGCGCCGGTGGCCTGGTCGCGTTGCTGCTGGACGTGCAGAGCAAGTTCGGCCAAGCGCTGGTCATCGGGTTCGTCGGCATCGTGATGATCCTGTACGTGCTCATCGGCGGGATGAAGGGCACCACCTGGGTGCAGATCATCAAAGCGACGTTGCTGATGGTCTGCGTGTCGCTGATGGCCGTGTTCCTGATCGGAAGGTTCTCCTACGACCTGCCGCGGCTGCTGGACACGGCCAGCGCGAACAGCCCGCTGGGCGCGGGCCTGCTCGAACCGGGCGCGCAGTACGGGCACGACCTGCTCTCCCGGATCGATTTCCTCTCGCTGGCGATGGCGATCGTGTTCGGCATTTCCTGCCTGCCGCACATCATGATGCGCTTCTACACGGTGCCGAGTGCGCGGGAAGCGCGGCGATCGGTCGTCTGGATCACGTGGATGATGGTCGTGTTCTACCTGGCGACGATGGTGCTCGGGTTCGGTGCGACCGCGCTGGTCGGCTCGGACGCGATCATCGCAGCGCCGGGCAAGGAGAATTCCGCCGCGCTGCTGCTGGCGCACCGGGTCGGTGGTTCACCGCTGCTGGGCATCGTCGCGGCGATCGCGTTCGCCACCATCCTCGCGGTGGTCGCCGGTCTGACCCTGACGTCTTCGGCCGCGTTCGCGCACGACGTGTACGCGAACGTCATCAAGCGCGGCCGGGCGAAACCGGGAGCGGAGATCAAGGTCGCGCGCATCACCGCGTTGGTGATCGGAGTGCTTTCCACCGCGGGCGGTATCGCCGCGATCGGGCAGAACGCGGCGTTCATGGTTTCGCTGGCCTTGGCGTTGGCGGCCTCGGCGAACCTGCCGACGGTGCTGTACACGCTGTTCTGGCGGCGGTTCAACACGGCGGGGACGTTGTGGTCGATGTATTCCGGACTGGTCTCGTGCATCGTGCTGATCGCGTTCTCGCCCGCGGTCTCCGGCCGTCCCACGTCGATGTTCCCGCAGGTGGACTTCCACTTCTTCCCGCTGACGAACCCGGGCATCGTGTCGATCCCGCTGGCGTTCCTGGCGGGCATCTTCGGGACCTTCGTGGGCCGCGCGGACCAGGATCCGGCCAAGCAGGCGGAGATGGAGGTGCGCTCGCTGACCGGCATCGGCTCCGGGCTGGTGGAACCGCAGCGCAGTTGACGTCCTCCGGCGGAACATCGGTTCCGCGCCGGTCGGTGCGCCAGGGAGAGGTGACGCACCGACCGGCTGTGCGGTCCGGCGCCGGGACGGGGGAGGGAGCGCCGGACCGGGCTTTTCGAGTTCTCCAAGGGGCGCCGATCGTCCCTCTGGCGCACTACAGCTCCGCCGTATTTCTGCACGAGTCGGCCGACACTGCTGCTTATCGGTCGGCTACCGATGCCCTGCGCTCGCTGGCGATGACCCCGGGAGAGTCAGCAGGGCTCATCGCTCGTGCCGTCGAGGAGATGGAGAGCGAGGGATGATGGTGCAGCCGATCGGCTGGAGGAAATCCAGTTACACGCACCAGCAGACTGCGTGCGTCGAAGTCGGGCGTCTTGGCTCGGGTGCCGCGGTTCGCGACTCGAAGAATCGCCCCGCGGGCTATGTCGAAGTGCCCGCGCAGGCATGGCGCTCGTTCGTGACCGCGCTCAAGTCCGGCCGCTACGACCGCTGACCGGTCGCGCCCGGCCTGTTGGCCGGGCGGCCGGGCGCGGCACGCGCATCGTGACCGCCCGATGTGATCGTTGCTTGAGCACATTTCCGTCATGGCCGCCCGCCCGCCGCGTCTCGACCCGCGCATCCGCACCCGCGGAGCAAGACGGAAGTCGAGAGTGGAGGGCCGAAGCATCCGGCTCGGAAGTACGGCCGCAACGCGGCCCGGTGTACCGGATTGGTACGCGTCCGCCCTGTGCGCTCAGGCGGATCCGGAGGCGTTCTTCCCGGAGAAGGGCGAGTCCGCGAACATCGCGAAGCGCATCTGCGGTGGCTGCGAGGTGCGGGACGACTGCCTCGCGCACGCGCTCGGACACGGCGAGCACCATGGGATTTGGGGCGGGTTGAGCGAGACCGAGCGCCGCGAGCTGCGGTCGGCCGCGGCGCGGCGCGGTCCGTCCGATGCGGATTCGATCGAAGCGGTCTACCGGCGGTCCCGGGCGGGGTAGGGTCTGCGCGCCTGGCTCAGCCAGGGGGAGACCGTCGCAGTGGGGGAGAACGTGACCCAGCCCGGGCAGGACCGCGCCGCGCTCGAAGCGCGCAACGCCGCAATGCGCGAACAGGTGGACGGTCTGCTGGACAAGTTCCACCAGCAGACCGCGCAGCTGCAGCAGGCGCAGGCCGCCGCCGAGCAGGTGAGCGCCACGATCACTTCGGACGACGGTTTGGTGACCGCCACCGTCGAGTCCGCGGGTTCGCTGGTGAGCATGGCGTTCGCCGCGTCGTCCTTCCAGCGCAGCGACCCGAAGCGGCTCGCAAGCACCGCCACCGAGACGGTGCGCCGCGCCACCGCGGAGGTGCAGCGGCAGAAGACCGAGCTGATGGCCCCGATCACCGAGGGCCTGCCGGACCTGGCCGACATCGTCGAAGGCGCGCCCTCGCTGCAAGGACTCATGCCGAAGGTGCCGGGCGAGGAATCCGCGCAACAGCAGGCTCCCGCCCGGGAAGCCGGGCCGGACACGACCCGCCCGGAAACGGCACCGCCGAACCCGCGGCCGCGCGCCAGGCGCCGTCCGGACGACGACGATGACGACGGCATGCAGCAGAGCTGGCTGCTGCCGGGAGGCCGCTGATGAGCGGTCCCGGCGGCACGCACATCGACCCGGACCGGGTGCGCGCCGGCGCCACGAAGTTCGACGTGGCCGCCGACCGGCTCGAACAGGTCCACCAAGACCTTCAGCGGCAGTTGCAGGAGCAGGGGCCGTGCTGGGGTGCGGACGAGTCCGGTCAGGCGTTCGCGAAGGACTACGAGCCCGGTGCGGACGGGATGGAGCAGGCGCTGCAGTCGCTCACCGGTGCGCTGCGGTCGATGCGCGAGCAGGTGCAGGGCGTGGCCGACGACTCGCAGGCCACCGACCAGCGCAATGCCGAGGTTATCGGCGGGGCGGGGAACTGACGCATGGGCTTGGAGATTCCCGACGAGCTCAAGTGGCTGACTTGGCTGGTCGGGGAGAGCTGGCCGGAAGGCGACGAGGACAAGCTGCGCGCGCTGCGCGACGCCTGGACGCAGACCGGGCAGGCCATCCCCGACGTGGTCGACGCGGGCGACGCCGCCGCGCGCGAAGTGCTGGGCAGCTGGCAGGGGGAGTCCGCGGACGCCTTCGAGCGGCAGTGGAAGAACCTCACCGAAGGCGAGCAGGCGGCCTTTCAGCACATCCAGGAGATGTGCGAGCAGCTGGCGCAGTCCTGCGACCAGACCGCGCTGGACGTCGAATACACCAAATACATGATCATCGCGTCGCTGGTGCTGCTGGCGATCCAGATCGCCGCGATGATCGCCGCCGCGTTCGTCAGCGCCGGTGCTTCCACCGCCGCGATCGTGCCCGCGCAGCTCGCGACCCGGGCGGCCGTGCAGATGGCGTTCCGCCAGCTCGTGCAGAAGCTGATGCAGCAGGGCGTCAAGCAGGTCGCCAAGGAAGCCCTGGAGAAGGTTCTCCGAGAGGGGCTGGAGAAGCTCGGCAAGCAGGGGATGAAGAACCTCGCGGGCATGGCGGCGAAGAACGCCGGCGCGCAGGTGGCGCTGGACGCCGGGATCCAAGGTGCGCAGGTCGCCGCGGGGGATCGGAAGTCGTGGGACTGGGACAAGACCGGCGATGCCGCCGCCAGCGGGGCGGGCGAAGGACTCGCCGGGCACTTGGTCAACGGTCCCGGCGCCGGTGCGGGCAGCGTGCTCGGGCACGCGGCGAAAGGCGGGGCGGAAGGCGCGCTCGGCAGCGTCGCCGGGGCGGCGGCTACCGGTGATCTCGGCAGTCTTTCCGCCGGGGACGTGTTCTCGGGCGCGCTCGGTGGGTCGGTCGACGGCGGTGTCGGTGGGGCGAAGGACGGCTTCAGCGGGGCTGCGGATGCGGCGGCTGCGCGGCAGGCGGCGGATGCGGCCGATTCGGTGCGCGGGGCGGATTCGGGTGCGGACGTTGGTGGTTCGCACACCGGTGGTTCGGGGCCGGGTGATTCCGGTGGCGCCGATGGCTCTGGCGGCACCGATGGCTCTGGCGGAGCGGACGGCTCCGGCGGACCTGGTAGTTCGAGCGGAGCCAGTGGCTCAGGCGGCGCCGATGGCCCGAACAGTGCGGATGGTTCGGGCGGCGCGGTCGGCTCGGGCAGTGCCGCTGGCGCGGACGCCTCGTCGGGTTCGTCCGGTGGCTCGGGCGGTTCTGGAAATGGCGGTGTCGCGGCGAATTTCGGCGACTCGGCGGGTGCGGGTTCCGGCACCGCTGCCTCGGGTGGTTCCGGCGAAACGGGAAGTCCCGCGGATTCCGGGACGCAGTCCGGTTCGGGCGCGGGCGGCGGCGAGCCCGGCGGCCGGGGTCCGGTAGCGGGTTCCTCGGGTTCGGGCAACGGTGTTCCGGACGCACCGGCGGCAACCGCCGCGTCTTCGGCCGTTCCGCCGGAAGCTCCGGCAGGCGCCTATGGCAGCGGAGCCCCGGGTATGGGCGGGATGCCACCGGCGGCCGCGCACCATCCCGGCAACCAAGGTGGTGGGCCGGGCGGGCCACCCGGTCAGGGCGTTCCGGGTGCTCCTTCTGGCGGGATGCCGGGCGGGGCACCGGCAGGCGGTGGATTCGCTGCACCGGGCGGCCGCGGCGGGCACTACGCGCAGCAGCCGCCCGCGAACCCGCAACAGTCCACAATGGACCATTCGGGCCGGGGTGCTCCTTCGCAGCAAGGTGGTTTCCGCGGCACCACCGGCTTTCCGCAAGGGCAGCACCCGGCGCATCCCAACGCCAATCCCGCGCACCCGAATCCGGGTCAGTTCAACGGTCCTGCGAACCGCCCGGGCGCACCCGCAGGACCGGCGCAATCTCCCGGGGCGCCGCATCCTGGTGCGCCGCAAGGCCGTCCGGGGATGCCCGGAGGTCCGAACCCGGCGGGAGCTCCCGGCCACCCGAACTCCCCGACACCGCAGAGTTCTCCAGCACCGCAGAACTTCCCAGCACCGCAGAGTTTCCCAGCGCCGCAGAACTCGCCAGCGCCGCAGGGAGGCCCCAACCAGGGAATGCCGGGAGGTGGTCAGCACCCCGGCGCGCCGCAGGGCGGCCATCCCGGTCGCGGTATGCCGCAGGGTGGCCAGCCGGGTGCACCGCAGGGCGGTCAGCCGAATCCCGTTGGGCCGCACGCTCAACCCGATCGCGGTGCGCCGCAGGGCGGTCAGCCGGATCGCGGCGCGGCAAGCCCGAACCACGCCCAGCACGGCGGCCATCCCGCCCGGCCCCCGCTCGGC
>NZ_JAFRFW010000873.1:0-1618 GCF_017434145.1 Saccharopolyspora sp.
AGCAGGCGCGAGTGCGCTCCCTGCTGGCCACGGTCCCGCTGCACCGGCTGCGCGAGTCCGGCTTGCTGGACGGCCTGCTCGCCCTCGCGGGTGAACCCGGCTGCGAGGCGAGCAGCGGCGATTCGGCGGACGAGCCAGGTCCCGGCATCGACGAGATGGCCATCGACGACCTGGTGCAAGCCGCGCTGGACGGAACGACCGAAACCGACTGAGGCCGAAACCGACTGAGGCCGAAACCGACCACGGAGTCCTCCCATGACCTCCAGCGAGCAGAGCCCCGCCCGGCTCGAGCAGGCGCTGCGCGCCGCGATGAAGGAGTCCGAACGGCTGCGGCGGCAGAACCGCGAACTCGCCGCTGAGCGCGCCGAACCGATCGCCATCGTCTCGATCGGCTGCCGGTTCCCCGGCAAGGTCGGCTCGCCCGATGACCTGTGGGACCTGCTGGCCGACGGCCGCGACGCGGTCGGCGAGTTCCCGACCGACCGCGGCTGGGACGTCGCCGGACTGCACGGGCAGGACGTGGACGAGCGCGGCAACGCGGTGTCCCGCCGCGGCGGATTCCTGGACGGTGTCGCCGACTTCGATCCCGGCTTCTTCGGCATCTCCCCGCGGGAGGCGCTGACCACCGATCCGCAGCAGCGGCTGCTGCTGGAGGTCTCCTGGGAGGCGTTCGAGCGCGCCGGACTGGACGCCACCCGCCTGCGCGGCACCCGCACCGGCGTGTTCGTGGGGACCAACGGGCAGGACTACGCCTACCTGCTGGTGCGTTCGCTGCAGGACGCGGACGGCAACGTCGGCACCGGCATCGCGGCCAGCGCCACCTCGGGACGGCTGTCCTACCAGTTCGGGCTGGAAGGCCCATCGGTCACTGTGGACACCGCCTGCTCCTCGTCGCTGGTCGCGCTGCACCAAGCCGCGCACGCGCTGCGCGCCGGGGAGTGCGAACTCGCGCTGGCCGGCGGGGTGAACGTGATGAGCACCCCGGGATCGCTGCTGGAGTTCAGCCGCCAGGGCGGGCTGGCCACCGACGGCCGCTGCAAGGCGTTCGCCGAGGCCGCCGACGGCACCGGCTGGTCCGAGGGCGTCGGAATGCTGGTGCTGGAACGGCTTTCCGACGCGCGCAGCAACGGGCACCAGGTGCTGGCGGTGCTGCGCGGCTCGGCGGTGAACTCCGACGGCGCCTCCAACGGCTTCACCGCGCCGAACGGGCGCGCGCAGCAACGGGTGATCCGGCAGGCGCTCGCGGCGGCCGGACTCGAACCGTCCGATGTGGATGCCGTCGAGGCGCACGGGACCGGAACCCCGCTGGGCGATCCGATCGAGGCGCGCAGCTTGCTGGCGACCTACGGCCGCAGCCGGGACGAGCCGCTGCTGCTCGGCTCGGTGAAGTCCAACCTCGGGCACACCCAAGCCGCGGCCGGGGTCGCCGGAGTGATCACGATGGTGTTGGCGATGCGGCACGACGAGCTGCCGCGGACGCTGCACGTCGACCGCCCGTCCTCGCACGTGGACTGGGATTCCGGCGCGGTGGAGCTGTTGACCGAGGCTCGGCCGTGGCCGCGCGGCGACCGCCCGCGGCGCGCAGCCGTGTCGTCGTTCGGCGTCAGCGGCACCAATG